>CAIQHW010000382.1 GCA_903871715.1 uncultured bacterium | reverse complement strand
TTTTAACACATTTCCATTTTCCATAAATGGTATTCAAATTGACAAAAGCCTTTTGAGAATACAATTTATATGAAGCTTGAAGGAAAAAACTAAATACTATAGCCAATAAAATTATGTTTTTAGATTTCATTTTTTGATTAGTGGGTATAAATATAAATTCCATTCAGAAACAAATTACGTTCCGCAATTCTTCTATTCTCTAATCCTTGCATAAACTTACCATGACTATCTTTATTAATATCCATTTCAGAGGCTGCTCCTGAAAAATTCATAGAATTAAGATTAAGAAGTAGATTTGTTTTACTAAGTGAGTTTGTATTAAAAACATAACTTACTAAGGCATCAAATTGATTCTGCGATAGGGGAGTTTTAACAAGGTTGTTGATTTTATCAATTCTTGTTTGCAAATCACTTGCTAATATTGCTTCAGCCATTTCTAGTGTAATACCTGGGCTTTCATTATAAGCATACGGGTCTTCGAGTACATGCCCCCATGCAATTGTTATTACACCAGTACCATCATCATATGGCTGTAATCGAAGTTTTTCCCAACTTTTAATAAAATTTATTCCATTAATGCTAATTGAATGCACCCCATCTGCAATTTCAGCCATATCATTACCAACCATTGCATATAATTTTACACCACCGCTTTCTGCATTGTTACTTCCGCCACCATTCAATAATTTATCTACAGTTTTTTCTGCATTAGATAAAGCTTTACTTGCATTTTGGAATTTTAAAAAATCCCCTCCAAATACCGCATTATAATAATTCATTTGTGCCAATTTTTCAGCTTGATAAGGATTATTCGGGTCGGCAAGTTGGGCATATTCCGCAGCCAGATTAGTTCCAACACCGTTCGCATCATAGTTAGCAGATAAATGTGCAAAAGCACCGCCGCCGCCACCTAAATTATCAGGACCATCAATACCCCAGCCGTTGTAGGCTTTGTTTTGAAACATTAAATCAGCTTGAGTTGCAAAACCAGATACGCCCCCACTTCTATCACCGCCACCAACACCACCTATATTCACCCAACCACTCGGGTCGGTATATTTCAAAGGATTATTCGAGCAATAGCTATATTTGTTAAATCCCTGTGCGCCGCCTTGGCTTTGATTATCAGGTGAAAGCATTCTACCAATAGTTGGGTCATAGAACCTGCCATTCATGTTAATCAAAGAGAACTGATACGAAGAAGCATTAGTGGCATCAATATGCTCATGACCTGTGTAGCCTCGGTAAAGAATATAACCTGTTGTACTGGCATTATTAACTATCAAAGAACGTTTGCCCCAAGCATCATAAGCGTATTGTTGCACCACATTGCCTGCATTATCCAACAAATGGGTAATACTGCCTAATTTGTCAGTAAGGATATAATACATTGTGCTGGTGCTATTTACTGTGATATACACCGCCACCAAGCCGCTCGGGCTGTTGATGTAGTGTATTTTTCGGGTTACGCCGCCTGCCGTTTCTTCTTCATAATCTCCTGCAAATATACGGGTATAAATGGTATTATTGCTGGCATCTTTTAGCACACTGCGGCGGCGTTGCTGGTCATAGCCATAATCAATGGTAAGGGTATAACCGTTTTCGGTAATGGCAGTAGGTTTATTAAAACTGCTGTAAGTAATCTGTTGTAAATTGCGCTGAATGGCTACCGAATCTCTGTCGGCATCATTAAGGTCGGGTGGATTCATACTATTAGGGCTGCGATGGGTGATGTAACTTACGGCATTAGTATGATACTGGTCGTAATAAAAATATTTACCCACATCGCTTTTGTCGGTAATGTTGCCTTTGGTATCGTAGGTAATGGTAAAGGGTGCAATGGTAGTGCCTGCACTGGAAGCGGTGGCACTGCCAAAGGCTTCTGGTCTAATCTGTCCACATTGTCGTAATGATAAAACTCTTTTGAGGTGGTGTAGTTGCCATTATTATAAGCCAAATAATCGCTCTTGGTTTCTACATCACCATTTTGTGGATTTATTTTGTAAGCAATATCTCGGATATTGGGTGATGAACTATGATTGCCTGTATAGGTGTACATTTCGTTTAAGGTGCCGTCGGTTCTGTAGGTGTTTTGTTGGATGATGGGCGCAATGCCTAACTGATATCTATCGGCTCTGCCATAAAAATCTACATCGGTCAGTTTCCAAATTAAACTATTATCAATTTTTTTATGAATTTCAATTAATTTACCTTGTCCGTCATAGAAATATCTTAATTCAAAATTATCAGGATAAGTTTTAATAATAACCCTGCCTACGGCATCATATTGCACCGATGCAGGATAAGATACTGTATTTATTTTTTCGGTAGCTTTGCAACGCACTTATTTTGCAGTTATGTATAGCATTTTTGTTATATAAAACACGATTTGTATTAAAAGGGATAGGTGCGAAAAATATTTGTTGAGATTTTTTAATTGCCAAAAAATGTGGATAATTAAGATACTTATCCACAGAGCGAAAAATGTTTTTTAGTGCATTTTTTCAAAAAATAGAAGCGAATAACGCACGAAAAAAAATATACGCTTTGGGTGAGTTGTTGTTTTTAGCAACATTCTTTTTTTGTATTTGGACCTGCTAATTAATTCATTTTCATTTAGTTAATCTGCTTATCGTAGTGTGTGTCAAATGTAAGTTGGTTTAAATGGCATCCATCTCAAAGTAATTCACCTGCTATTTGCTTTAAAACACATCAACACCAAAGCAAGTTAGATGCAATTTATTTAAAGTTGCATGCTATCTAAAACCAATCACATGCCTTCTAAAGTGAGTTGCATGCAACCGAACATAAATCGCATGCCACCTAAAGTTTTTTGCATCAACACCAAAGTGAATCGCATGCGGTTTATGTTAATTTACATGCAGTAGAAAGCAACGTTGATGCAGTTTGTTATAAATTACAAGCAATTCGAAGTAATACTCGTTGTTATTATAAGTCCGTAAAAGCCAACCTGTGTTGGTTATCACTTGAATATTTTTACGCTGATTTTTTTAGCATTTTATACAAATTCATGGAAATAATTTGCAAGATTTTCTTTCATAAAAAAAAGGAGCAAAGTTTTCATTTGCTCCTTTTTAATCAATTCTTAAAATCTTAGTAATAGCGCAATCTGATAACACCTGCCAACCATTTACTAAAGCGGATTACTTGACGTGTGTAGCCATATTCGTTGTCATACCAAACATACAACACAGCACTCTTGCCGTCTTTTGCAGTGATAGTTGCCTGTGAATCAAAAATAGATGCACATGGATTTCCAACCATATCTGTACTTACCAATTCATTGCTATCCATGTATTGAATTTGTTCAACCAAATCGCCTTGCAATGCAGCTTTGCGCATGGTTTCGTTGACACTTTCTTTAGTAACATCTTTATCCAATTGCAAATTCAAAATAGCTAAAGAAACATTTGGCGTAGGCACACGAACCGCATTACCAGTAAGTTTACCAGCTAATTGCGGTAAAACTTTCGCAACAGCTTTATCAGCACCAGTTTCGGTAATAACTAAATTCATGGCAGCACTTCTACCACGGCGATATTTTTTATGATAATTATCCAACAAATTTTGGTCGTTGGTATAAGAATGAACGGTTTCGATATGACCACGAATCACACCAAATTCTTTTTCAATCACTGCCAACACAGGCACAATGGCATTAGTGGTGCAAGATGCAGCGCTAAAGATGGTTTCATTGGCATCAAAACTTTCGTGATTAACACCATGCACTATGTTTGGAATATCGCCTTTTGCTGGCGCAGTTAATAAAACTTTGCCTACTCCTTTCGATTTTAAATGCTTGCTCAATGCTTCTCTGTCTCTCAAAACACCAGTATTGTCAATTAATAGCGCATCATGGATGCCATAAGCAGTATAATCAATTGATGTTGGGTCGCTGGCATTTATCATGTGAATGCGATGCCCATTTACAATCAAACATTTGTTTGGAATATCAGCAATCACAGTGCCTGGAAATGGTCCATGAACCGAATCGCTGCGCAATAAATCGGCACGTTTTTCAATATCTTCATCGCTTTTATCACGTGTTACAATGGCTCGTAAACGCAATTGCTGTCCTTTGCCAGCTTGCGTAATTAATTCACGAGCGGCAATACGACCAATACGACCAAAGCCATACAGAATCACATCTTTCGGGTGTAAATCAATTTTATCAGCGCCCACAAAATCCTTCATTTTCGCACCTACAAAAGCTGAAACATCGTTCTTGAAACTTGAAGCTTCTGCTAACCATTCGCTTGCTAATCTTCCTAAATCAATTCTAGATGGTGCTAAATCTAACTTTGCCATTTCTCGAGCAATAGAAAGAATATGATGAATGTTGATAGGTTGTTGAACCACAGTTCTGCTGTAATGCATCAAGTTCAATAACTCACTTGTGCTGCGGTCTATGAGCTGATTGCGGAATAAAATTAGTTCCACTTGTTTATCGTACCACAAATTGCCAATGATGCCAATTAACTCTACGGCAGCTTTTTCGTCTTCTATGTAAATGCTTAAGTTTTTTTCAAAATTTTGCTCCATGAAATTTTATTTTTTTGAGGCGCAAAGGTAAGATTTGAAAACGGAATGGAAAGAAAAAATAAAAATCAACTCAAATCGGAACTCAATAATTTCACAAATTCCGACCGTGTGGCATTGTTTTCAAACACACCAGTAAACGCAGAAGTGGTGGTTACTGAATTTTGTTTTTGAACACCTCTCATCATCATACATAAATGCTTACACTCTATCACTACAGCCACTCCCAGCGGATTTAATGCTTCTTGAAAACAATCTAAAATTTGTTTTGTCAATCGTTCTTGCACTTGCAATCTTCGTGCAAAAACATCCACCACACGAGCCACTTTACTTAAGCCAACAATGCTACCATTGGGCACATAAGCAATATGCGCTTTGCCAAAAAATGGCAACATGTGATGTTCGCACATGCTGTAAATTTCAATGTCTTTCACCATCACCATTTCGCTGATGTCCTCTTTAAAAATGGCACTTTTCAAAATATCCACTGCATTTAAATCATAACCTTGAGTCATAAACTGCATGGCTTTTGCAATGCGTTCGGGTGTTTTTTGTAAACCTTCTCTATTTGGCTCAGGGTCAACGGTGTTCAATATTTCACCGTAAGCGTTCATCAATTTTGACTGCGCTTCTTGGTTATATTCCTCCACTTTTTTGTAATTCACTTTTATAAATTTT
>CAIQHW010000381.1 GCA_903871715.1 uncultured bacterium | reverse complement strand
TTCCATATTTCCTGTTCCTTTAAATTCTTCAAAAATTACTTCATCCATTTTGCTACCAGTTTCAATTAGTGCAGTTGCCAAAATAGTGAGTGAACCGCCGTTTTCAATTTTTCGAGCAGCACCAAAAAACTGTTTTGGTTTTAACAATGCTGTAGCTTCTACACCACCGCTCAACACCTTGCCAGATGAGGGTGCAACGGTATTGTAAGCACGAGCTAAACGGGTAATACTATCTAATAAAATCATTACATCATGTCCACATTCAACCAAGCGTTTTGCTTTCGCTAAAACAATGCTTGCCACTTTTACATGCTTATCTGCTGGTTCATCAAATGTAGATGCTATCACCTCGGCACGAACACTGCGTTCCATATCTGTAACCTCTTCAGGGCGTTCATCAATCAACAAAACTATTAAATAAACTTCAGGGTGATTGGCTGCAATTGCATTCGCCACTTCTTTTAACAATACAGTTTTACCAACTTTTGGTTGGGCTACAATTAAGCCCCGTTGCCCTTTGCCAATCGGTGTAAACAAATCCATCAATCGGGTGCTAAATGAACTTTGGTCATAAACCAAGTTCAATTTTTCATTGGGGAATAATGGTGTTAAATAATCAAATGGTACACGGTCTCTCACTTCTTCGGGTGATTTTCCATTGATAGATTCTACTTTTAATAAAGCAAAATATTTTTCACCTTCTTTTGGCGGACGAATAGTGCCAACCACAGTATCGCCTGTTTTTAAGCCAAACAATTTTATTTGCGATGGCGACACATAAATATCATCGGGCGAATTTAAATAATTGTAATCGGCGCTGCGCAAAAAGCCATAACCTTCGGGCATCATTTCCAACACACCTTCGCCAGGTATCATCCCTTCTAATTCTGAATTAAATTGTTGTTGCCGTTGCTTTCTATTTTCTTGTTGTTGCCGTTGTTGTTCGTTGTGCAATTCAGTGGCAGCAGGCTTTTCAGCCGATTCTTGTTTTGCAGTTTGCTCGGTTATTGGTTCTTTTATTGGGTGATTAAAAGAAATTTCGGGTTGTTGAGTTGGCGTAGCAGTCGGTTGTACAGGTACTGCCGAAGCCACTTCCGATGTTTCCTTTTTTGGTGCAATGATTCTTTTTTTCGGTAAAATCTTTTTTTCAATAGGCGCAGATGCAGCTGCTACAATATTTTCGGGCGCAACTGTAGTTGGTTCTTCCGTTTTTATTTCTGTAGGAATAATTTCAGCAGCTGGTGGTGCGGATTTTTTAATCCGCAATTTTTTAAGCAATGGAATAGCTGCTGGTGCAGGTTCTTCGGCTTTTTTGGTTAAAGCCTGTTGGTCTAAAATTTGATAAATCAATGCATCCTTTTCTAATTTTTCAAAGCCTTTGATGTTTAATCGCGAAGCAATGTCCATCAGTTCGGGCAATAAAAATTCGTTGAGCTGCAAAATGTCGTAAGCCATAAATGTAGTTTAAATTATAAAAATGTTTTTCAAAAATGAAATTGTGGTAGAAATAAAAATCACAAACCGAAATATTTTTGTTGTGATGTTATTGCGATAAAAAATTAAGAATTGTTGTTGCAGATTTTATTAAAATTACTCACTGCATTAAATTCGAATGGTTTGTAGATGCATTACTTTATTGAATTACAAACACAGAATTATGGTGCAATATTAAACTGCTTTGTTCGATTTACCAAATTTTAGTTGCAAAAACCCAAACATTTTACTTTTTTCTTTCCCCAACTTAAATTTTAAGTTATACCATTTCTTCCTTTCCGTGGCAGGCTTTAAATTTCTTGCCGCTGCCGCATGGACAAGGGTCATTGCGCCCAACTTTGGGTCCTGCTTTTATAGGTTCTTGCTTTGGTTTTTCGCCTGCATTTTGCATCGCTTGTTGGTTCGCAGCTTCACTTTCGGCTTGCAAGCTGAATTCATCTTTTTGTGTTTTCATGCGGCTCATATCGGTGCGTTGCGGCGCACGAGCTTGGCGCACATCGCTTTCATTTTCTACATGAATATGGCATTTGCACAAGAAACTTAAAATCTCTTTGTTCGTTTCCGACAGCATTTGATTAAACAATTCAAAGGCTTCAAATTTGTAAATCAACAACGGGTCTTTTTGCTCGAACACAGCCGCTTGCACACTCTGTTTTAAATCGTCCATCTGCCGCAAATGTTCTTTCCATTGTTCATCAATGACAAACAACGAAATTGTTTTTTCAACCGCTGTAATCAGCTCTGCGCCTTGTGTTTCGAGTGCTTTGGTTAAATTCACAGTAATGTTTAAACCTTTTCTGCCATCGGTAAATGGTATCACCACATTTTCTACATTGGGTTGATTGTGTTTGATATTTTGCAGCACCGATAAGGCTTCGGTGGCGATAGCATGATTTTTTCGAGCGTAATGTTCTTTTACTTCGGTGTACAATTGATGCGCCAAATCATCCGCATTTTCTTTTTTAAATTGCGTTTCTGAAATGCTTGGGTCGATAGAAAATTGCACCATGCAATTCAGTTTAAATTCAGCATAGTTGCCGCTTTCCTGATGTTGTTGTAACACAATTTGACATAAATCAAACATCGCATTATCAATATCGCCGCTCAATCTTTCGCCAAACAAAGCATGATGCCGTTTGGTATAAATTACATTGCGTTGTTTGTTCATCACATCATCATATTCCAACAAACGTTTTCTGATGCCAAAGTTATTTTCCTCCACTTTTTTCTGAGCTCTCTCAATAGACTTAGTAATCATGCTGTGTTGAATCACTTCACCTTCTTTGTAGCCCAACTTATCCATCAAGCCAGCAATTCGTTCGCTGCCAAACAATCGCATCAAATCATCTTCGAGCGAAACAAAAAATTGCGATGAACCTGGGTCGCCTTGTCGCCCAGCACGACCACGAAGCTGTCTATCCACACGGCGACTTTCATGTCGTTCGGTGCCAATGATAGCAAGCCCTCCAGCCTCTTTCACACCTTCGCCCAATTTGATATCTGTACCACGACCAGCCATGTTGGTGGCAATGGTAACATTGCCAGCCCAGCCAGCTTCAGCCACCACTTGGGCTTCGCGTTGATGTTGTTTTGCATTCAACACATTGTGTTTGATGCTGCGTAATTTCAACATTCGGCTTAATAATTCTGAAACTTCAACGCTTGTAGTGCCCACCAGTATTGGTCTTCCAGCCGCCGATAGTTTTTGAATTTCATCAATCACTGCATTGTACTTTTCCTTTTTGGTTTTATAAACAAAATCTTGCTCATCTTTTCTTACCAAATTTCGATGCGTAGGAACGGTGATAACATCCAATTTATAAATCTCCCAAAACTCACCAGCTTCGGTTACGGCAGTGCCCGTCATACCAGCTAATTTGTGGTACATACGAAAATAATTTTGCAGCGTAACGGTTGCAAAAGTTTGTGTAGCGGCTTCTACTTTTACATTTTCTTTGGCTTCAATGGCTTGATGCAAACCATCGCTGTAGCGGCGTCCATCCAAGATACGACCTGTTTGTTCATCTACAATTTTCACTTTGCCATCCATCACCACATACTCCACATCTTTATCAAATAAAGTGTAGGCTTTCAGCAATTGAGTAACAGTGTGAATTCTATCGCTCTTCACCGCAAAGTCGGCAATCAGCGTATCTTTTTTAGCTAATTTTTCTTCAGTAGATAAATCTGTTTTTTCAATTTCGGCAATTTCGCCACCCACATCGGGCATCACAAAAAAGTGAGCATCTTCGCCACTTTCAGTAATTAATTCCACACCTTTTTCAGTTAATTCAACTTGATTTTGTTTTTCATCAATCGTAAAATATAATTCCGAATCTACTTTGGGCATTTGCTTTTGTTGGTCTTGCAAATAATAGTTTTCGGTCTTCTGCATAATTTGTCGGTTGCCACTTTCACTCAAAAATTTTATGAGTGCCGAGTTTTTTGGCAAACCTCTAAAAGCCCTAAGCAGAGCCAATCCGCCAGTATTTTCATCTGTTTTTCCTTCGGAAATTAATCGCTTAGCTTCCAACAAAAATCCATTCACTACTTTCTTTTGTGCGTCTACCACTTTGTTGATTCGTGGTTTTAATAAATGAAATTCTTGGTCATCGCCTTTTGGCACAGGACCCGAAATAATCAACGGCGTTCGGGCATCGTCAATCAACACACTATCCACCTCATCCACCATGGCATAATGATGTTTGCGTTGCACCATTTCATCGGGTGTGTGCACCATATTATCGCGTAAATAATCGAAGCCAAATTCGTTGTTAGTTCCCCATGTAATGTCCGCCAAATAAGCGTTTCGGCGTTCTTCGCTGTTGGGTTCGTGTTTATCAATACAATCTACTGTCAACATCAAAAATTCAAACAAAGGTCCATTCCATTCTTGGTCTCTTCGAGCCAAATAATCATTCACCGTAACAATGTGAACACCTTCGCCAGCCAACGCATTCAAATAAGCAGGCAAAGTAGAAACCAATGTTTTTCCTTCGCCCGTTGCCATTTCGGCAATCTTGCCTTGATGCAAAACCAAGCCACCAATCAATTGCACATCATAATGCACCATATTCCATGTAACATTGATGCTTGCTGCATCCCAGCTATTTTGCCAAACAGCATAATCGCCTTCGATAGTTACATAATTTTTTGTAGTGGCTAATTTTCTATCGTGTTCAGTAGCTTTCACTTTCAGCATTTCATTTTCGGTAAAATGATGCGCTGCGGCTTTTACCACGGCAAATGCTTCGGGCAAAATTTTATTCAACACCACTTCAATTTGCTCATCGCGTTTCTTTTTCAGTTCATCAATTTGCTTATACAAATTTTCTTTTTCATCCAAAGAAATATCAGCTGCTTCGGCATTGTTTTTCAACTCGGCAATTTCATTATCAATGGCAGAAAGATGATTTTTTATTTCGGCTTTAAACTCGATAGTTTTATGGCGCAATTCATCCCAAGTTAAAGTTTTGATTTTATCGTAGGCTTGTAAAATAGGTTGCACAGCGGTTTGCAGCTCTTTTACGTCTTTATCGCTTTTGCTGCCGCCGAGAATTTTTGAAAGGAAATTTAATCCTGAAAAGGCCCCCTCAAGCAATTCCCTTGTTGCTTCGTCAACCATACTGCCTGTGTCCGTGACCTCCTCATTCCAACTAGATTTTGACAACTTGTCAAGCAAATGACGATTTATGATTGAGGTTG
>CAIQHW010000380.1 GCA_903871715.1 uncultured bacterium | reverse complement strand
GGCAGAAAATTTCTCTCTCCATTCATTTTGAACTACAAAAGTTTTATTCCAAAGTTGTTCTGGTGTTAAATAATCGGCAACTAAACCTTCTGCACCTGTTTTCATACAGATGCTATAAATTTCTTTTCCGTTTGTGCTGTATGTGGTTTCTAATTTTAGTTTCTCTGCGTATTGTTTGGCTTGTGCCACACCTTCGCCAACGCCTAAATCATCGCTTTTTGCTTCTACTACTGCCAGTTTAATTCCTTTGTAAACCAAGACATAATCGGCAGTTAGTTTTTTTGCCCTTACTCCACCTGTTTGTATTTTACCTGCGGTAATGTTGTATTCACGAAGGATTCTAGAGCCTTCAACAACGCCCCATCCACAAGCCTTTAACTTGGGGTCTATGAGTTCTGCTCTTGTTTCTGCTTCGTTCATTTTAATCTTTTTTCTTTACGGTAGAAGTTTGGTCTATTTTAATTTGCTCCTGAACACTTATGCCTAATTTATTGCAAATTCTACTTCTTGTTTTATAGTCGGTGTCGAACATATACATATAATCAATTACAAGATTTTGAAGAACCACTGTGCTCAATTTATTTTTCTCCATATCGTCCTTGTAATCTTCTATCAATTCAATTTGAGTTGCAATGCTTGAATAGCCCAATTTTATAGCTAAGTCAATTAGTTTTACTGAATTATATGGTTGTGCTGCTAATGCCTTGTCAAATGTATTTTTCAATTTATCGTAACCAATTGCATTTGAAACTCTTTTGGTTATTCCGAAGGAAGTCATAAAGCAAAGTCTAAAAACAAAATTCTTAGATGCTTCTTCAATTCCTTTTTCTAAACTGTGTTTGTCTTTAAAATGCTTCTCTTTGATTAACTGGCTTATGTGTTCAACAATGTCTTTGGAATTTCTTTGAAGAAGTTGTAAATAGAAATCAAGTGTTTTTAAGCCTACATTGTAAGTTGTTGTAACTAAACTTAATTTTTGTTCACCATCTAACTCGCCCCAATGTTTCTTGGCAACTTGACCTAAAATGTCAATAGTTTTTAATGCTCTAGTAATGCTTGCGAAAAAGTCAATAGTGGAAATATCATCATCTAAAGAGAAGTTGTCATAATTTGTTTTTTCCTCTTCAAGTTCCTTTTCAAGTTTTTCTAATTCTTCTTCTTCCTGAAGTTCATCGTTTCGTTGGTCATCTACATTTACAATTTCTAAGACTTGTTCGGGAATGCTTTCAACAAGTTCATTTATTTCTTTTATATCATCTTGCAGTTGTGCAACATTCGCTTCTGGAAATAGAGAATTAGCTATTTTGACTAGTTCGCTAATTATGAAGTTGTCTTTTGAAAGGTGAGTAACAAACATTATGATACTGGCGTATTCATCGCGGAATAAACGATAGCACATTTTAGTAACTATTTCCTTTATTTCTTCCTTATTAGCTATTTCATTGGCTATATACTTAGCTACAAAAAAGTAATAAACATATTTCTCTTTGACGTAAACTCGATTGTTTACGTATAGGAGTTTGGCAGAATCAAATGTTTCAAGAATTGTTTCCTTTCTATATGATAAATCGTGCTTTTCGCAATACATTTTATGGAAAGCGTCAAATTCTTCAAGTGAAACATCTTTAACTTTTTGTTCAAACAGAAAGAAACAAAATTGCGTCAGGTAGTTGTAGTAAAGGCTGATTTCTTTTTTATCCTTTATCGCTTTGCTAAAGCATTCATTTATTAATACTTCGTAGTAAAAGCCGTGAATTGAATAATTCGGATTTTGAACATTTCCGCTTTCAAGGGCTTGAAGTATTGAAAGTAAATAGAAAGGATAAGCGGGAATGTAATTTTTGCCGATTATTGCCTTGATGTGTGAAATGTAAGCATCATTTTTTCTTAGAATTTCATTGTGTTCTATAAACCTTGTTTCAATTCCAATCGTGTTCCATTTGTTTACTAAATCATATCTGAATTTTGGACCAAATTCTAGAATTGAATAAAGTTTAAAGTTCTTTAAGGCATCTTGCTTATTTAGGTTTTCAATTGGCATTAAAGAATTACCAGTTACAATGATATGATGATAAAGGTCTTCTAAATTCTTCATCAAAGCAGGCCAATATCTGTTTTTGCCTTTGGTTGCTTTGTGAAAGTCATCAATTATTACGATAACTCTTGTATCGTCAATTTCCGAATGTTTAAATGGAATTTCGTATTGCTCTGAAATTTTCTGCTCAATTAGATTTTGTAAAGTTTCAGGCCGAATATTTGAACCGACATCAGAACCACTAATTAAAACTGGATAAAGTCCGAGTTCAAAATACTTTTTAAAAAGATACTTGCAGTTAGCAGATTTACCCGATGAATCATTGCCTAAAAAGGCAAATTTAGTTCCTTCAACATCAATGGCATCAGTTAATGTATCAAGATTGTCGACCTTTACAGTGTTTGTTTTTTTTCCATTGTTCAAGTCTCTCAAGTCAGGTGCTATATAAACATCTTCAAGATGTAAATTATCAACTTTGCTATGAGCAAAGTTTGCTTCAAGGTCATTTAAAAAAACCTTGAAGCTTTCCTTAATTTCAGGAATTACTTGACGCTGCGTTGCAACAACAG
>CAIQHW010000379.1 GCA_903871715.1 uncultured bacterium | reverse complement strand
TTTCATCATTAATAGCTCTAATAAATACTCTATCTCCATCCATTAATTCAACTTTTCTTGCGCCACTCATTATTTCATAAGCATTCATATCAATGATTCTCGATTTTTCATTTTCTGTTCTAAATACTTGAATATTGGCTAATCGAGCATCAAATTTTATCCCACCTGCTAATTCAATTAAATCCTTCAACGATTCATTATCTTTCAATTGATAAATCAAAGGACGTTTAATTTCACCAGCAATATCTATTTGTTTTTTATACACACTTACAAACAAAAAGTCGTTGTTTTCCAAATAAATATCATCTTGTTTATTACCATGTTGCAAATATTTGTAAACATCCAAAGTATCCATATTTTTCCCATTTCTGCGCACATAAATTTCCCTTAACGAACCTAATTTATTTGGACCTCCAGCTAAATACAAGGCATTAAAAGCAGTATTCAAAGCTGATAATGAATAAGCCCCAGGTTGAGTTACCTCACCAATTACATTTACACGTATTGTTCTTACAGCTCCAATAGTTACTTCAATATTACTTCCCGATGGGGTAATGGCAGCAAATTTTTCTTTAATAATCTCTCTAGCATTTTTATAAGTAACTCCCTTAAGAAAAATTTTACCAATGTTAGACGGAAAAATTGATCCATCCATACCTACTGGAAAATCATTTTGAAATTCGGCTTGCCCCCAGATGGTAACATTTAAAATATCTCCTGGTCCAATCCGGTAATCATCGGGCGGAATTGGGTTTTGAACTGGGGTGAAGATTAATGAAGTAGAACTAAAAATAGAACCACCATATACCTCGGTATTTATGCCTGCATTTTTTCCAAAATAATCTGGCAACCCTTGTAAAGCCTTAATTTGTTGTTTTTTTGCTTCTTCCTCCGACAAATCTCTTTTAATTTTCAGTACATCCTTAATGTTACGGCTTTTAGAGTTTTGCTGGTTTAAGAACTTTTGAATTTCGTCTTCAGGTATACCTGCTGAACGCATCTCTGCCAACCTTCTTTGAAAATCATTATCCTCAATATTGTTCGTATTATCTAAATTGGTTTGCGTAGCCGGCTGTGGTGTAATTGAAGTAGATGATGATGTACCATTTTTTCCACCAGTAGTCACGTGACTCATGTCTTTTATCAGCTGCATTGCGCCTGGTGTATTGGTTACTCCTTGTGGATTGATGTCATTAATAATGCCACCTGACGAATTTCCTCCAGCACCAGTTGGAATACTTGCTGGAACCTGCGCCATTAAATCATTTGAATGAAAAACGAAAACTATTGCAATTAAAAAAGAAAAACGTTTTAAAAAATTGAATCGTCGGAGTAAACTCATTGTGATGTTGAATGGATAGAATTATGGAGCACGAAGATACAATTTTTTCCAACCTAAAAAATTCTTGTCGACAAAATAAATCGTTAAAGTTTTCTGTAAATTTTTTTTGTGTAAACACAAAAAGTTGGGGCTAATAAAATTGTGCTGATTACTTTTGCGGCTCATTTTTTTCTCATTAAAATAAAAATAATCAAATGGAATTTCGAAAAGAAAAAGATACAATGGGCATTGTAGAAGTGCCTGCCAACGTGTATTGGGGAGCTCAAACACAACGTTCAATTGACAATTTTAAAATTGCACAGGACATCAATAAAATGCCCAAAGAAATTATTCG
>CAIQHW010000378.1 GCA_903871715.1 uncultured bacterium | reverse complement strand
CCGATTGTGTGAAAGTAAAATGATTCGTTTTTTATTTTTGCCGCAATGAAATTATCTGAATTAATCAATGAAGCTACTGATGTAGAAATTGCCGTACTGCCTGAAACTAATGCTGATGGCTCTATTTCTTGGTTTGTGTATATTGTAAATATTGGCTCACAAATTATTACTAACGTTTTAATTCAATCAAGTGGTGAAGGCGAAATTGATGCATGGCCTGTTAAATCAAGTGTTTTAAAACATTTTATGGATGAAATTTTGCCTGGCAATTCAGCAAAAATTGAAATGTTGATTGAAGATGTTTTTATTTTAAAAAATAATTATTGGGTAAGTTTTTACAAAGACACAACTATATTCGATAAGCAATTTTTCTTTGCTCCCAATTCTATTTCTATTGAAAACTGCAAAGAAATTTTATCATTAAATCATAAAGGAATTTTGGCAAGATAACCTTCTTAAAACCTTCACCCCTGCTATGTTGCACAAAAAAAGCAACAAATTGTAAACTGAATCTTCTACAGGAATTGTGATAATTCTAATGCCTAAATTTTCAGCATTGTTGTAAGTAACAATTGGAATAGAAGTGAGCAAACCATTCACAATAAAAAAAGGAATTAAGCCTAGCAAATAAGTCAACCAAAATTGCTTCCATGGAAAATTATTTTTCTTATCCAGCAATAAAATTGTGGAAAGAAAAATAGAAGTTGAAATAAAAGTAAAACTCGTGTACCATTGATGAATGCTAATGATTCCAATAAGGAAAATCAAAATTGCAATCGCCCAATTCAAATAGTTAAGCCAAGAATTTTGTTCGTTTAATTTTATTCCCAAAGGCAAACAATGAAACATAAACGACAAACAATATGGTATGAAAACGAAGAATAAAATTTCTTCCACAGGCAAATGCCCAACATAAATGCCCATCAAATATTTTGGATTAAATCCCCACACATGCATTCGCGTAAAACATTCATCCCAAATGATGAAAAACAAGGCTGTAAGCAACATCGAGGGCAAATAAAATTTCCATTCTTTGTAAAATTTTATTTGTGGATGAAAAGAGAATAAAAATGGAAAAACAAACGAAGCAACATCAATCGTGAGGTAAAAATATTTGTCAGCCAACATCACATCACACTCTTTTTGTTATTCGATTCCATCCAGTATTTTATTGGAAATAATAACATGCCAAATGATTCGCCATGAAATTTTCCTATGTGCTTATGATGCATTTTATGTGCTCTGCGAACAGCTCTCAAATATCTGTTGTTGCTGTTTCTGAATAGCTTAAAACGCTGATGAATAAATATATCATGCACTAAAAAATAACAAGCACCGTAAGCAGCAATTCCGCTTCCAATGCTAATTAGAATCGAATTAAAAAACAGTGCACCACACAAAAAACACAAAAAACTTGGGATAGAAAATATCAAAAAGAATGCATCGTTTTTCTCAAAAAAACCTTCTTCACCTTTCAAATGATGGTCTTCATGTAAGTACCACAAAAAACCGTGCATGATAAATTTGTGAGCACTCCATGCTACAAATTCCATCACAAAAAAAGTAAGTAAAAACACTATCAAATTAAGCCACATAATTTTTGATTTTTAAAATAACATTCGGGTAATCGTATTTTTTTTCAAAACAATTTTTCAATTTTCGGAAAAATCAATTTAAACCAAACCGTGAACTGTTCAGGCTTTTCAGCCAGTCTTTTTTTTATTTCTTCTTTTGATAAAAACACATAATCATCTGCTTCATCAAAATTTAATTTCACCACTTCATCGCTTTCTGCCCATAACACATAATCTAATTCATGCTCAATCAAATCATTTTCCAATTCAGTTTTGTATCGAAATGAAAACAGCTTTTCAAAATTATTTATCGTCATTCCAAGCTCCTCATTCACTCTTCTTTTTGCTGCGTCAAAAATATTTTCATCGGGCGCAGGATGGCTACAACAGGCATTAGTCCATAGATTGGGGCTGTGATATTTTTTCGCAGCACGTTTTTGCAACAACATTTTGTTATCAGAATTTACAATAAAAACCGAAAATGCCCTATGCAATTTTCCCTCCAAATGCGCTTGCATTTTTTCCATCGTTCCAATCGCTTCATCATTTTCATTCACCAAAATTACTTCTGTCATTTTTTAATTTTATTTCTTTGGGCGGCACACGGGCTTTTCGTTTCAATCTTTTGCTCCAACGCTCAAAACCTACGCTGTAAAAGGATTTCCACTTCAATCCCTGCCGCAAATACAAGCACATTTCTAATTTACAACTCAATACATCATTTGCAATTTATATCGAAAAAACGATTTTAAAACAATCAACAATTTCGAGTAATCAGCAATTCTAACGCGTTGTTGTGTGATTGCTTTTGTGGGCAATCGTTTAATTTTTTTAAATAACGAGTAATAATATTTATATGCTACATAAACACCAAACCTGCTACCAACGGGCAATTGATGAATTCCCTTTAATCCCACCTCAAAATCTTTTTCAATATTTTTTACAATTTCATTTTTCGTTTCATCATTTAATTGATTGAAATTAACATTCGGAAAATAAGTTCTGTTCAATAAGGTAAAATCATCTTTCACATCTCTCAAAAAATTTATTTTCTGAAAAGCCGCACCCAAAGCCCGTGCAGAGCTTTCGAGCAATAT
>CAIQHW010000377.1 GCA_903871715.1 uncultured bacterium | reverse complement strand
CATTTTCCAGATTCAGCAAAAGCATTTCCATTCATAGGTAATGGCTGTTATTTGTTAGAAGGTAAAGTGGTTGTGGAGTTTGATTTTCTTTATATCGAAGTTATGAAAATGAAACGATTGGAGACAAAGAATAAAGAGGATATGCATAAAGTTCGTATTGAATTATCAAAGATTTTCTCGACAAACCCTTTATAAAACAAAAAATCCCTCACAAAATGTGAAGGATTCCCATGTGGTCGAGGTGGCAAGATTCGAACTTGCGACCTCCTGGTCCCAAACCAGGCGCGATAACCAAGCTACGCTACACCTCGATTTTTTTTTGGATTGCAAAGGTAATATTATCAATCAGTTTTGAAAATATTTCTTCAAAAAAAATTAAAGTTTTTGTTGCAATCGCGGAATCATCATATTTTTCCATGCTGCAAAATTACCTGAAATGATGTGTTTTCGGGCTTCACGAACCAACCACAAATAAAAACTAAGATTATGAACACTGCTTATCATGGCAGCTAAAATTTCATCACTGCGTTTTAAATGATTCAAATAAGCCTTGCTAAACTGTCTGCTCATCGGGCTTTCAGAGTTTTCATCAATTGGTGAAAAATCATTTTCCCACTTTTTATTTTTGATATTAATAATCCCATTTGCTGTAAAAAGGCCACCGTTTCTTGCATTTCGGGTTGGCATTACACAATCAAACATATCTATTCCTAAACTAATGCACTCTAAAATATTGGCTGGTGTGCCTACACCCATTAGGTATCGAGGTTTGTCTTTTGGTAAAATTTCACAAACTTGTTGTGTTATTTCATACATCATATCAGCAGGTTCGCCTACTGATAATCCGCCAATAGCATTGCCATCTCTGCCTTTTGAGGCAATGTATTCGGCCGATTGTTTTCGCAAATCGTTATAAACACTGCCTTGCACAATTGGAAATAAAGTTTGCTCATAACCATATTTTGATTCGGTAGAATCGAACTGAGCAATGCATCTGTCTAACCAACGATGCGTCATGTGCATTGATTTTTCAGCATATTTTTTTTCGCAAGGATAAGGTGTGCATTCATCAAAAGCCATTATAATATCGCCGCCAATGCTGCGTTGTATATCCATTGCTCGTTCGGGCGAAAACATATGTCGGCTACCATCAATATGCGATTGAAAGGTTACACCTTCTTCTTTTAATTTGCGCCGATGCGCCAAAGAATAAACCTGATAACCACCACTATCAGTTAAAATTGGCCTGTCCCAATTCATAAATTTATGCAAGCCACCAGCCTGTTCTAAAATAGTTGTGCCTGGGCGCAAATACAAATGATAAGTGTTACCTAAAATTATTTGAGCATTAATAATATCTTTCAAATCCTTTTGTTGCACGGCTTTCACAGTGCCAACTGTACCCACAGGCATAAAAATTGGTGTTTGAATTTTGCCATGCGCTGTTTCAATTTCGCCAGCTCGTGCATTGGATTTTGTATCCAATTTTTCTACAGTAAATTTCATTGAAAATAAATTTCGATTGCAAAGAAACGATCCAAATTATTGTTTGATGATTTTATCAGAAAATATTTTTC
Organism: uncultured bacterium; assembly: GCA_903871715.1. Lineage (GTDB taxonomy): Bacteria > Bacteroidota > Bacteroidia > Chitinophagales > CAIODY01 > CAIODY01. The sequence goes on along the minus strand of CAIQHW010000377.1, from coordinate 1,967 downwards.
CTGTAGCCACATCCATCACTCGAATTAAATAAGCTCCCGAAGATGCATGATGCAGGCTAATTTCAGCCATTATATCATTTTCTATTTGATTAAATATCTGTTGCCCTTGTAAATTGAAAATCGAAACTTTCCATTGCGCAGTGTAAGGCATTTTTATATGCACAGCATCATTAGTTGGATTGGGATAAAGCAAAATATTACTGCAGCTTTTTACAAAACCATTAATTCCTAAAGGTGTATTTAATGGGATACAATTGCCAAACATTGGGCGCATCATTACTGCGCCAGTATCCGTAATGGTTGAAGCCCAATTCAATCCAGTATTAACAAATAAATGACCTGAACTATTATTATTCATATCGCGCCCTAAATAAACAGTATCAGTTAGCAACTGAAAGCCGATGTAAAATTTTCCTGCTGGCAGAATTTGTGCAGTGTCTAAAACATAAGTAGTAAATCCATTTGAACTATCTACATAAATTGGTTTCTTAAAACTTTCAGAGTATAAAACAACATCAGTTACACCATTTACAAAGTCAAGCGATTGCCACACAATAATGTTAATCAATTGTTTTCGTTGGTCTTGATTCAAATGAGCCCAATGAATTTGTATAGCTTTTAATGTATCGGGGATATTTAAGTTGTATTCCAATGCAGCTTTTGAAAGCAAACCAGCTAAGCCCCAAGCCCTTTCAGCAGTACCGTCATCGTAAGAAAAAAAGTTGGTAAAAATTTGTTGAAAATTTAGCGTATCATTTTCATCATCTTCGGCAACACCAGGATTGAGATAAAACTTTTCGTTTACAACATGACGACAAAAGTTATCGCCATGTAATGTGGTAGGAATGCTAAAACTGGGAGATAAATTTAATTGAATTATTGAACTTGCATTTACATTATTGGCTGATGCGGTATAGTTTTTCAAGGTATCAATACTGTTTAGATAATCAGTAACGATGCAACCCGAATTCACATTTCGCCCAGTAAACCAATTGTTGTAAATACTGTAATTAACACCTATTGCCATTTCGCCCGAAGCATTTGCCAGATATTGATTCCAAGGCATGTGGAAATATTTTTTCAAAGGTCGAGTTGGTATGTTGGTAATTGCTACATCGTGAATGTCATAATTATTATAACGTCTATTGCTGTCCAATTTCACATAATCTAAGTGCCAATGGTCATTGTTGCCACTAATAGTGGCATAATTACGAAATCGAAATTGAAAAAACGAATCCAAATACATCGAGTCGGCAACGGGAATCAGGACTTGTGTAAATTTATTGAGTGTATCTAAATTAGGGTCAACTGCATAACCATCATGCGCCCAAACCATTACCCAACCAGTATCTCTACTACCCTTTGCATAAAATTCAACAATTAATGAATCGGATGGGTCGGGATAATCGCCATTGCCTTCGGGTTCAAAAAAGAAACTTAAATAAATCGAATCAGCAATTTTGCTTTTCGATAAATTTATCGGTTGAGATGTTAATGTATCAGCACCGCCTGCAGCAAATGGCGCATAAGAATAAGGTACACCATTAACATTCAATCCATCTAATGTTACTACCCCATAAGATGGTGGATTGATGGGATAATTGAAGTTTACAAATGTTCCCTTATTTATCCACAAATTTGGATTTGGATTATCATCCATTACTGGATAAATTTTGTTTTGAATAAAATCATCAAAAAAAGGAAGCTGCAAAGGTATGACTGATGAACCTTTCAGCCGAATGTTGCTATACTGAATAAGTTTGTGTGTATGGAAATCGTAGTTAGCAAATAACTCTTGTGCAAAATTTTTTTGAAAAAATGATAACAAAAAAAACGACAGCAGAAAAAAACGTTGCACAAATTTTATGGTAAAATATTTTCGGAAAACTGTTTTCAAAATAGTTATAAATTTACTGATTCAAATCAAGTTGTGAACCAACTTCTTTTTTGTTTAATGAACGTAAACT
>CAIQHW010000376.1 GCA_903871715.1 uncultured bacterium | reverse complement strand
AGTTTGTCCATTACCAAAAATATCACCATGATGTGCTTGAATAATTGCGACTGACATCGTAATCATCAATGGTATTAAAGCCAATCTGGCGCCTAATCCAATCAATAAAAATATAGAACAAAATAATTCAACAACAATCGCCAATGCTAATGAAATAGAGCTACTCAAGCCCATAAAAGTGGTAAATGAATTTTGCTTATCGGTAAAATGAATCAGCAAATTATAACCATGCGGAATCATCAACATTGCCAAACTTACACGAAGAATTAAAATACCAATATTGATTGGTGTGTGATGCAGTTGGACAGAAAGAAGTTTTTTAAACATGGTATTGGATGAAGTTTTGTCTTCGATAAATGGAACACCATGTTGTGTTAATTGTTCAGCGTATTAAGGCAGATGTGGGAATGTTGCAACTATTTTGAAAAGTTGTGTAAATGTTTAGAAATGCAAAATCTCACCTTTGATTTTTTCATGAAATCTCTTTCCATATTTTTTATTGGGTTGATTATAAGTTTTGTTTGTTTATCCGCAAATGCTCAACAAATATGGACTTTGAAGGCTTGCATGGATACAGCTTTCAAGAAAAATATTTTATTGAATCAAGAACAATTGAATAGCAAAATTAGCAACGTGAATTTGTCGCAATCAAAAGCGGCAGTGTTACCTAATTTGAATTTGAATGATGTACACAGTTTTAATTCGGGTTATTCGGTTGACCCATATTCTTATCAATATTCCAATCAAACGTTTACACTGAATAATTTATCATTGAATAGTTCGGTTACAGTTTTCAATGGCTTTTTATTATTGAATACCGTGAAGCAAAATAAATTGATTTACGAAGCAGGTATGTTGGATGTTGAGAAAACTCGGAATGATATTATGCTCAATGTGGTGGCAGCATACATGCAGGTTTTGATGGATTACGAAGCCATTGATGTAGCACAAGAACAAGTGGATGCAACAAAAACACAATTGGAACAAACGCAAAAATTTGTTGACTTTGGAAAAGTAGCAGAGTTGAGTTTGTTACAAATTCAATCGCAGTTAGCATTGGATAAATTGACAAAAGTGAATGCAGAAAATCAATTGCAATTAGATAAACTTACTTTGTTGCAATTGATGGAAACACCTGTGAATAAAGGGTTTGATATTCAACGACAAGATTTAAAACAATTATTTCCTGAAATTCCGATGACTACAAATGACATTGATAAAGTGTCAGAAAATTTCTTACCGCAAATAAAAAGTGCTACTATAAAAACTGATGCAGCATTGTTTAGTTTGAAAATGGCAGAGAGTGGAATACTGCCAAAACTTACGCTGGGTGGGTTTTTGAAGACTGGTTACTCTAGTTTGAAAAGTAACATCACCAATAATATTTCTTATCAACCAACTACAATTGGTTATCTCAATAATAATTTAAACGACCCCGTGATAGGATTAGAGCCTGTTTCGAGCATCACCAAAACTAATGACCCGTTAAGTGACCAGCTAAAAAATAATTTTAGTCAGGTTGTCAATCTCACTTTGTCCGTTCCGATTTTTAATAATCTTCAAGTAAAAAGTTCGATTGCAATTGCAAAAATAAATGTGTTGATAGCAAAATTGAATGAGCAGCAAATTCATAACGATTTGCGAAAAAGTATTGAAACCGCTTATACGAGTGATGTTTCGGCTGGTAAGAAATTAGTTGCTGTCGAAGAACAAATGGATTTAGAGCAACGCACTTATCACGACATGGAAAAGAAATACACTTTTGGTGCTTTGAGTGCCACCGATTTTTTGATTGAAAAAAATAACTTCAACAAAGTTTCGATGTCACTCATTCAAGCTAAATATGATTATGTGTTAAAAGCGAAAATCATTGATTTTTATTTGGGCAAACCTTTAATTTTTTAAAATAAAAATGAAAACAAAAACTATAATCATTCTTTCAAGCATAGCCGCAGCAATCGTTTTAGGGCTATTCTTGTTTTTTCATTTTAGAAATAATAGTCCGATTTATTATTGGCGAACCGTAACTATTGAAAAAGGTGATGTGAATGTTTTGGTTACAGCAACTGGGGCAATGGCTGCTGATACATCTGTTGATGTAGGTGTGCAGGTATCAGGAATTATTGCAAAAATTAAAGCTGATTTTAATGATAAAGTGAAGAAGGGACAAATCATCGCAGTGTTAGATACTACACTTTATTACGCTGCAAAGCTGGATGCAGCAGCAGCCTTGAATCGTTCTGGTGTAGCGGTTGCAGAGGCAAAGAAAGAATTTGTTCGAGCAAAAAATTTATTCGATAATAAAGTAGCAGCACAAGCTGATTATGACCAAGCTTTAGCGGCTTATCAAAATGCGCAAGGCAATTATATTTCAGCACAAGCTCAATTGAATCGGGCTGCAATCAATTTGCGTTATTGCACTATTACTGCACCTATCAGCGGTACTGTGATTGCTAGAAATGTTCAGGCAGGCAATATGGTGATTGCAAGTTTTAGCAGCCCAGTATTATTCACGATTGCTTATGATTTAACCAAAATGCAAGTACAGGCCAATGTGGATGAAGCTGATATTGGCTTGGTGAAAGTCGGACAGGAAGCGAAGTTCACGGTGGGGGCTTATCCGAATGATGTGTTCAATGGCGTTGTTACACAAATTCGTCATCAACCTTTGGTGGTTTCAAATGTGGTAAATTATGTGGTGATAATTGAAGTTGAAAACCCTGATTTGAAATTAATTCCAGGCTTAACAGCCAACTCCAACATT
>CAIQHW010000375.1 GCA_903871715.1 uncultured bacterium | reverse complement strand
CAGTGTTAAAATGATGGAAACCAAAAGGAATAAAAACATGCCACGAAAATAATCAGTAAAAAATAGTCAGCGAATGAATTGATAAAAATGATTTTTGAGTAGAATTATTCTTCATCTACACTCTCAAAATATTTTTTCTGCGCAATTTTTTTGGTGAGTGTGGCACTTTTATTTCCGTTCTGAACAGCCTTTTGCCAGTAGCTTTCAGCCGATGTTACATCATTCAAATAAAAATAAACATCGCCCAAATGTTCTAAAATTGTGGGGCTATTTTGTGCGCCATTTGCCAAAGCCTTTTCAATCCATTCTTTGGCATCAGTGTATTTTTTTTGTTGAAATAAAATCCAACCATAAGTATCTTGAAACGATGAATTTCGTGGCGAAAGTTGATTCGATTTTCTCGACAATTCTTCGGCTCTATCCAAATTTATATTTCGCAGCGATAAATAATAAGCATAATTGTTCATCACAAAAGCCTCATCGGGCTTTAGTTGCAGGGCTTTTTCGTAAGCACTGTCGCTTGCATTATTTTGTTTTTGCGCATGATAAATATCGCCGAGCGAAGAATAAAATTGCGATTTCAACGCATCATTATCGCCACACATCGGAATGCCGTGCTTCAAATTTTTTATTGCCTTTGGATAATTTTTCAACTGATGATTGGCAAAACCATTAAAATAATAACTCAACGCTTGTTCAGGAAAAAGCTCAATCGCTTTGCTGGTGTAGGTTTCCAGCGTATCATTCATTTTCAAATCGCTCAACTCAAAAAATAATTGCTGCCATACTGCAAATTCTTTTGGATTCATTGCCACACTTTTTTTATAGTCTTGCATGGCTTCCATAGTTTGATGTTGCTGTGTGAACACATCACCACGAATGGCAAAAGCCCTACTGTCATTGGGGTTGCTGGCGATAAACAAATTGCTGATGTACAACGCATCATGCAGTTTTGAACTATCCAACGATGCTTTTTGCATCATCAAACCAACCATGCCAATTTTCATATCAGCCTCCAATTCCTTGCTGTTGATGCACTTTTCCAAGTTTTCATAAAAATGCGGATAATCATTTTTGCGAAAATAAAATTGCGCCAGCGATAAATATCCTCTGCCATCATTTGGGCTGGCTTTCATCAATCTATCAAAAGTTTGAATGGCTTTTTCGGGTTGATTATTGGCTTCATATAACTCTGCTAACATGCCATAGTAGCGCACTTCCGAAGGATTTGATGCAATTAATTTTTCCAATTCGGCAGCTGCCAAATCAATTTTTCCCATACGCAAATACACTTGTTGTTTTTGCAAAATCAACTCCTCATTCAAGCCCACTCGGCTTTCCAGCCCTTTAAAAATTTTTAAAGCAGCTTCCCAGTTTTTAATTTTTTGATACAAAAAAGCACCGTTTAAATAATAATCTTCTTCATCGGGATATTTTTTAATCAGCCCGTCATACACTGCTGCAGCCTCTTTCAGCTTTTGATTGGCAGCCAACGCATCGGCATATTGCATTTGATACCACTTGTTATTTTCATTCAGTTGCACCGCATTTTTTGCAAACAATAATGCTGGTTCGATTTTTTGATTTTCTAAATAAATTTTCGAGAGTTCGTAATTCGCTGCATCATTGGTAGGATTAGCTTTTATACAGTCGTTCAACAATTTTATAGCTTGCGGAAAATCGCCTAAATTATAAGCCTTCACCGCATCTAAAAAAGTGCGTTGCTCGTCATTTGTTTTCGCATCCAATTGCTCTACAACTGGCGCACTATTTTTTTTTGAAACGCTTGCAACATGATGTGTGGCGCAGGATTGCAGCAAAAATAAAAAAATACTAAAAAGCAAAAATGTCGTTCTCATCATTTTTTTTGTTCGTTAATTTGGAGGTTTCTTTTTTTGTTTTTGAACCTT
>CAIQHW010000374.1 GCA_903871715.1 uncultured bacterium | reverse complement strand
GTGCCGATTAACAAAAAAATTGTAGAAGAAAAAGCTAATTGGAAACGCAACATTAAAATTGCCGAAGAAAAATATTCACAACTTGTAAAAGTAAATAATCAACATTAAATCAGTCTCCATTCAATCTTTTTTTCTTTAGCCATTTTGATTAATTCGTGAAAATCATCTGCAACATTTTTCGTTGAATCATAGTTGCAAGGATGAATTAAAACGCCAACATCGTGTATAGATGCAACTTCAACTAATTGTTCTAAAGTGTTAAATGTCGAACTTCTATAATCGCGTTCAATCCAAAAAACACTTTTGTGGAAATTATTTTTTTGTAAAAAGTCATTTTCATTTTCACCAATTTCATTTCCAAAAGGAAATTTTAAATTTAATTGCTTTGCCCATTCCAAATATTTTTCCGCTTCATACGGTGCATAATGGTACTTGCCGATTTTCACCTTACCTGAACCATGTTTTGAGAAAGATTCAACAGCAATGTTTTTATCAGGTAATAGCGATTTGAAAGTATTTAATTCATTTGAAAAAGTTTCTAAATTCCTAGTGTTTTCAGCATGAAGCCCAATTTTATGATTCCCTTTTTTTATTAACTCCATCACAGCTTCGTTAGGAATGGTGCAAATGCGGTGATACATTATTCCACTCACATTATAGTCATTACAGGTTTTTAAAAAATTTGCAAAATGCGTTAAATACCCAAACGAATTGAAAAGTGGTTTGGCATAAAAATCTTCTACCAATTTACTTGCAATTTTTCGTACTAAAGTAGTGTTGCCATAAGGTTTATCAATATCAACTCGAAGAATAAGACCCATTTAATTTATTTTTTTGAAACGTATAATCGAATGCCATAGCGGCGAATGAATGAAATGAACGTTTGAATCAATTTGTTATTTGAGTGAACGTAAATTGATTTTGACTGGTAATCAAGTATGCTGATTTGCTGAGATTCGCATGATTTTATTAAATCCGTTGTCAAATTTTCTTTTAATAAAAACAGCAAATCGCCATTTTTTAAATCTTCTTTTGAATCCACTTTCAAATTGAATAAATCACACGACAAGCCATTTTGCGTGCTTTGCAATTCTATTTTGTCTTGAAACAAAATATGCTTTGAAAAATGATTAAAAATCTCATTCAGCCTTTCTTTTTTTTCATCAAAATCAGTTTCTCGAATATAATCTTCAGCAATTAATCTTGCTGGGTTTCCTGCAATTAATGAATTCGTAGGAAATGATTTACTCACAATTGAACCACCAGAAACAACTGAATTTGCCCCTATCCTAACATTTGCAAAAACAGAAACTCTCCATGGCAACCAAACATTATCTTCAATATAAATTGGACCATAAGAAATTGGACCGCCTTCTAAATAATTTGACCAAGCCCCATGTGTGAACAATAAAGTATGCCCCCCAACGCTAACATTTTTACCGATAAAAATTCCTTCGCCTGGTTCCATCCAGCAAAACGGAAATGTTCTGCTGTGGTCACCGATAGATAAAATTGATTGTTCATTAAAATCGCTTGTAACCATAGTTAGCGGTGATATTTGAACATAATTATCAAGTTGAATAACTCGGGTTAAAACCATACTCAATGCTTTTATTGAGGTATGATTGCCTATTTTCAAATGTTGGCATTTTACAAAACTAAAAGGTCCAATAGATGAGCATTGTCCTATTTCAACAATGTCTGCAAAAATTAATGAACCAAACTTTATTTTACTGTTTTTACCGATTTTTTGCCCTGCTAATCTTCTTAACGGCACTTGTATAAATGATGGGAAAAGAATCAATAAAATTGCAATCAGCTTTTGAAACATATTTTGAAGTTTGATTCGCTGCGAAAATACTACTTTTGCTACGATTGATATAATCAATTACACATGAAATAAAATGAAAAATAGAATCCTAATTATAGGTGCAGGTGGTCATGCAAAAGTTGTGTATGAATCCATATTGGCGGAAGGCAAGTTTACTGTTGTCGGTTTCACTGATGCGAATTTGCCAGTTGGTTCAATCGTAATTGAAGATGTAAAAGTTGTTCTTTCACAAAATGAATTACATAAGGCAAAAGATTTTGCAGATTATTTTATAGTTGCAATTGGAAATAATATAATTAGAGAGCAATTGTTTTCACAATTAAATTTAACAATGCAAGCTGCTACAATAATACATCCTAAAGCATTTGTTGCAAAGTCAGCAAGACTAAATAAAGGGACTGTTTGTTTAGCAAATTCAATCGTT
>CAIQHW010000373.1 GCA_903871715.1 uncultured bacterium | reverse complement strand
TTTTGTTGAAAATTTCTTACTTGGGTTATACAGATGCATTAAGATTTTTCATGGCAAAAGATTCAGTTACCAACGCAGGCACTATTCAACTAACGCCTGATGCCACCTTATTAAAAGATGTCAAGATTGTTGGTGAAGAAAACAGAGCTAAGCAAAAAGGAGACACAACAGAAATAAACGCAAAAGCTTTCAAAGTTAATCCAGACGCCACTTCAGAAGATTTGGTAAATAAAATGCCAGGTATCAGTTCTCAAAACGGAACGGTAACTGCACATGGCGAAACAGTGAAAAAAGTATTGGTAGATGGTAAACCTTTTTTTGGCGATGATCCCACTAACACACTAAAAAATTTACCAGCCGAAGCAATTGACAAAGTACAAGTGTATGATGCAAAGAGTGACCAGGCAGCATTTTCAGGGTTTGATGATGGCAATACATCTAAAACAATAAATGTGGTGACAAAACGTGAATTCAGGAACGGAAGTTTTGGTAAATTTTATGCAGGCGGTGGTGCAGATGAAGATAACCTAATGCGATACAAGGCTGGCGAAACATACAACATGTTCAAAGGACAGAGAAGAATTTCTATTCTTTCGCAAAGCAATAATATCAACGAACAAAATTTTGCTCCTGAAGATTTGATGGGGGTAATGGGCAGCAGTGGTGGACGTGGTGCAAGTAGTGGCGGATTTGGTGGTGGTAACATGGGAAATTTTATGGTCAATCAACAAAGTGGAATTACACAAACACATGCTGCAGGAATTAATTATTCAGATAAATGGGGCAAAGGAACTGATGTGACGGCTAGCTATTTTTATAATTATGGCGATAACAAAAATCAAACTGATTTAACTCATCAAAGCCTTTCTTCATCAGGTGTTTCATCTGATTTATTAAATTATCATCAATTAAGTTTTAGTGAAAATAAAAACCAAAACCATCGTTTCAATTTTAAAATTGATAGTAAATTGGATTCATTCAACTCCATTTTATTTCAACCAAAAATTTCGGTTCAGCAAAATAATAGCATGAGTTATTCGAGCAGCAAAAATATTTTTTCCAATAAATACATTGATTCAACCAACAATAGCACTCCGAGCAAAACTGGTGTGAATGTTAGTAGTAATGTGTTGTGGCGTCATTCATTTCGTAAGCAATTTCGTACATTGTCTATTAATTTAACACCGGGGTATAATTCGCAAGTTGGTAAAACAAACTACGCTGATTTGAAGTATGATACATCTGACAGACCTACAAAATCATTACAGGAACAAATTGCTTTAAACAAAAAAGGGTATAACAACTCAAGCAACATTACATACACTGAACCTATTGATACCAGCCAATCTTTAATGTTTACCTACAGCAATAATTTGAACATTAATGATTCGAAGCGAATGATTTTTAATCAGAATAATGCTACAGATACTTTTAAAAACTTGAGCAATGTATTCAACAGTTTCTACCAATCGCATGCTGGTGGGGTGGGTTATAATTTGCGAAAAAAGAAATTGAATTTAACTACTAATATCAATTATCAATGGGCGCAATTGCAGAACAAGCAAACATTTCCAGCTGATTATAGTTTCACTAAACCGTTTACTTCCTTATTGCCATCTTTGGAGTTGAGATATAAATTCAACAATGAAAAAAATCTGCGAATGAATATTTCTACCAACAATAATATTCCTAGCATCGACCAATTGCAAAACGTGTATAACACTTCTAATACTTTACAAGTAAGTGTTGGAAACCCTGATTTGAAGCAAGATTACTCAGCAACTTTACGGATTCGCTATTTTAACATGAACCAAGCGAAAAACACCAATTTCTTTATGATGGTGGGTGGAAGTTTTACGAATAATTACATTGGGAATAGCACCACTTATGTTTCAGCGGCAGATTCTTCAAAATATAATTGGGGATTCAAACCTTCATCTGGAACGACTTTGACGATGCCTGTGAATTTGAACGGTTATTATAATTTGCGCACTTTTATGGTGTATGGATTTCCTGTGAAGAAATTGAAAATGAATTTCAACATCAATTTTTCAGGCAATTATAATTATACGCCAAGCATGATTAATAATCAAATCAATTACGCTACCAATCCTTCTGCTTCTTTGGGTTTAGGTTTTAGTAGCAACATCAGCGAACGATTTGATTACAATATTTCATCTAATACATCTTACAATCAATCGAAATATTCGTTACAAAGCAATTTGAATCAAACTTATTGGGCACAAACTACTCGTGCTAAAATTAATTTGATGCCATGGAAAGGATTGGTGATTACAAGTGATGTTGCACATCAGGTGTATAGCGGACTTTCAGCTGCTTACGATAAAAATTATGTAATCTGGAATGCAGGAATTGGTTATAAATTTTTAAAGAAAAAAACGGGTGATTTACGTTTAGTAATGACCGATATTTTGAATCAAAATACTTCTATTTCAAGAAATATAACTG
>CAIQHW010000372.1 GCA_903871715.1 uncultured bacterium | reverse complement strand
TTATGTAGATGCACCTGCTGGAAGTGGTTTGGGTACTTCATCTACACTGGTTGTTGCCATCATTGGCGCATTTGCTGAATGGTTAAATTTACCATTGGGGGAATATGATTTAGCGATGTTGGCTTATGAAATTGAACGCAAAGAATTGAACATGGCTGGCGGCAAACAAGACCAATATGCTGCCACATTTGGCGGTGTAAATTTTATGGAATTTTATGCCAATGATAAAGTGATTGTAAATCCATTGCGAATTAAAGATGAATATTTGAACGAACTACAAAACAATATTTTGCTGTATTATACTGGTACCAGCCGTTTGAGCGCATCTATCATTGATGCACAAACAAAAAATGTGGTGGCTAAAAAAGAAAAATCAATTGATGCGATGCACAAATTGAAGGAACAAAGTGTGATGATGAAAGAAGCTTTGTTGATGGGAAAATTAGATTCAGTAGGTGAAATTTTAGATTTTGGTTGGCAATTTAAAAAACAAATGGCTACGGAAATTAGCAATGCCATGATTGATGAAATTTATGAAACAGCTATGAATACTGGTGCTACGGGTGGTAAGATTAGTGGCGCAGGTGGTGGAGGGTTTATGATTTTTTATTGCCCAAGTAACACACGATATAAAGTGATGGCGGCAGTTAAAAAATTTGGCGGTGAATTCAAACGCTTTGAATTTGCGAATCAAGGAATGAGGAGTTGGACGATTTAAATCTATCTTTGCAAATTATAAATTCTGAAAAAATGAAATCGCAAATTGAAAATTTGATACAAGCATCGATAGATGTGAAAAATAAGCTGCTGGCTGAGCCATTTATTTTAACCACGATAGAAAATGTGGTGGATGAAATTGTAAATTGCTTTCAAAATGGTGGCAAAGTTTTGTTGTGTGGCAACGGTGGCAGCGCAGCTGATGCACAGCATATTGCAGCCGAATTGAGTGGTAGATTTTACACGGATAGAGCTCCACTTTATGCCGAAGCATTGCATGTTAATTCATCCTACATCACGGCTGTGGCAAACGATTACAGCTATGATATAGTGTATAGCCGTATGATTGAAGGCTGCGGAAAAAAGGGGGATATATTAATTGGTATCAGCACCAGCGGCAATTCAAAAAATGTGTTAAAAGCACTGGAAGCAGCTAACAGCAAGGGAATGATAACGATTGGAATGACTGGCGAAAGCGGCGGCAAAATGAAAACGGCTTGCAAATACTTACTGAATGTGCCCTCCAACGACACACCACGAATTCAAGAATCGCATATTTTGTTGGGACACATTATTTGCCAGTTGGTGGAAGAGAAAATGTTTTAAACCGTTGATTTTCTAACAAACTTGGTAAGAATTACGATAGTATCGCCTTCAATTTTACCTTCAATCTGTTCTTCATTATCGGCTACCAATTTTATTTTTCGAACTATGGTGCCTTTTGGTGCAATGAAATTAGCACCTTTCACGTTTAGATTTTGTGTAAGCACAACAGCATCGCCACTTTCCAACAAAACACCATAAGCATCTTTATGAATTATTCTGCCAGCTTCTAATTCATCTTCAGCATTTGCCCAATTGATAACAGCTTCATCCAAAGCCACTGATTCTAATGCTTCCGAAGCCCAATCTTCGGTTTTTAATTTGCTTAATATTTTGTAGGAAAGTGCTTGAACCGCTGGAACTTCGCTCCAGATGCTACCTGTAAGGCATCGCCAATGATTTACATCTGCATAATTAGCTTGCTCTATTTGTGAAAAACATTTATTACACAATACTACTTCATTTGCAATAGCATCGTTTTTTTTCGGAGGCACAGCATACTCGTTTAAATTATTATCGGTTTCACTACATAGTTCGCAAGCATTGTTGCTTCTTGTTTGTAAAAAATTATTTAGCGCCATAGAACGCAAAAGTACATTTTGTTGTAAAGATTTTCTTTGAAATAAAGGTATTTACAACATTTTTTAGTGTGTTCAATTTTATTCATTTAATGATGGCGTGCTTATTATTTAAATGATATTACATTTTACA
>CAIQHW010000371.1 GCA_903871715.1 uncultured bacterium | reverse complement strand
TGAAATTAATGATTTTTAAAACTGCACCCTGTAAACAAAATTTGGAAAGAAGCCAATTTGATACGCTGTATTTACTTGATGTGAAACAGGATTGTAGCGTTCGGCAAAAACATTTTTATGATTGGTGATGTTTTGCATATCAAAATAAATCGACTGCGAAACCTTGTGTTTATGGCTGTTTAGCGTAAAACCAAATTTCAAATCCCATCTGAAAAAATCAGGGATTTTTTGTGTGAAAGCAACTTCATCTCCTTGCAAAATTTCTTTGTTGGCAGCTTGCGAAGCGATTAAATCAACTGGTGTGTAATATCGTCCGCCGGCTTGTGTTACTTTGGTATCAATGGTTACACGATTTCGTTTTTCTTTACCCACTTTAAATTCTTTGCCCACAACCACATTGCCAACATATCTTCCATTGAAAGCCGTGTTGCGTTCCACATCGTCGCTGCCTTTATATTTTGATTCATAAACACTACCCGTGAAAAGCGCATAATAACCTTTGCTAAAAAACTTTTCGATGGTTAATTCTACACCATAATTTTTTCCAGTTCCATTATTTATCAAATCTGATTGATTAATTGGATTGAAACTTGCTCCTTGATTAAGTATTGAAAAGCTGCTTGCATACTGCGTTACAGGCACATTAGTTAATTGCTGAAAATAAATTTCAGATTTTATACGCCAATCTTTTGCAGGCAAATAATCATAGCCCAACACAAAATGATTGCTTTTGGTAAAGCCTAATTTTTGATTTGATTCATCATAAGTGCCATCAGCTTTCAACACTCTGTAAAAATAAACATCAGGCGTTTGCATTTGGCTATGCATGCCGAAACCTGCGCTGAATGTACTTTTTGAGCTGACTTGATATTTTAATCCAACTCTAGGTTCAACAGCATTGGTATTATTCAATGTTAAATATTGTGCATGAACTCCCAAATTTAGAGTCAGTTTTTCAGTGAAATTATATTTCGCTTGTGCATACGCTTGCAACAATTGCAAATAGTTGTTGTAGTTCCAAAGGTTCTTCCAATCAGCGTTTGTGGTTCGTGTTTGATAAAATAAATTGTAGTTTACTAACTCATCCATCACACCAATTTTTAAAAACAAATGTGAATTTACTTTTGAATTAAAAGATGTGTTGATGGTGTAACGATATTGTTTAGTGTTGTTATCCACTCGATGGAAAAGCGCATTGGTGGCTCTTAACACGGTATCTTCATTGTAAATAGAAGCCGTATAATTTACGCCAACCACTGTGCTGAAATAGGATTTGTCATTTAAACGGATGAAATGTTTTAAACCCAACAAATCAATATCGCTGTTGAAATGACTGTTAATACTGGGATTAGCGAACAAATCAGTAGAATCAGTTTTGTTGTGGTCGAAAAAAATATGACTTTTTGCACCCAAACCAAACAAAGTAAATTTGCCAAATTTTGAATCACCACTCACAATTTTAAAACTCAAATCTTGATAAAATGGTGTTGCAGTTGTGCCAATCGGGATGCCAATTTTTTGCGCTACACCAGTAAATGCATAACGATAAGCAATTAGATAAGATGCGCCAGAAGTCTTGTTAATCGGACCTTCAGCCATTGCTTCAATTCCTGTTAATGCGCCAATTTGAAAAGTATATTCTTGTTTTTCGGCATTGCCTTTTCTGAAACCCAAATCAAAAACACCTGCATTCGCATTGCCATATTCGGCAGGAAAAGCCGAAGTGAAAAAATCGGAGTTCTTCAACATATTAGTATTGATGGCACTTACAGGTCCGCCATTAGAAGTTACTGTGGCAAAATGATTCGGATTAAAAACATCCAACCCTTCAATTCGCCATAACACACCAGTTGGCGCATTGCCACGAATTACTAAATCATTTCTTGAATCATCTGGCGAACTTACACCAGCAAAATTCGCCGCCAAACGTGCAGGGTCGCTGCGTCCGCCAGCATAACGATTCACTTCTTCGGTGCTGAACGAACGAGCTGAAACGCTGGTCATTTCATTAATCGTTTCATGTTTTTTAGAAGCCGAAATAGAAATTTGTTTCAACGATTTTACATTCTCTTCCATTTCAATTTCCAACACAATTTCCTTACCTGCAGTTACTTCGATGTTTGGAATTATCAATTCTTTATAGCCCAAATAATTCACTTTCAAATCGTATCGCCCAACTGGCACATTGTTGATTTTGAATTTTCCATCCGCAGTTGAAGCATCACCTAGCAAAGGTTCGGTGTTCATCAGTTGAACTGTTGCGCCCATCAATGAAAGTTTTGATTGCTTATCGTTCACACTACCACGAATGGTTTGTGTGCTGTTTTGTGCCATCAAAAATTGTGTAGAAAACAACAACGCAACTGCGGCGACTAATTTGTAAAAATGTTTTTGCATAAAATTAATTATGCCGCAAAGATGCAATGCTGCTTTGTTTCAAAGCATTGATGTTTGGTAATAAAAAATGTGGGAGGAATTGATAAATGTCAAGAAGTGATTGTGGAGTCACTCTGTGATTCCTGAAGAATTCAAATTTCCTAGAGAAATCGTATACTTATTAAATTCAGTTTTTAGCCC
>CAIQHW010000370.1 GCA_903871715.1 uncultured bacterium | reverse complement strand
TGACCTATCCATTCGCCACGAAGCAGTTTTTCTTTCATACCGTCAATTGACTTTTGTCTTCTTAAGTCATTGTCGTATTTACTGAAAATGAATTGAATGTTTACGCATAACGGCAGTCTGTGAAAAAACTGACGCTAATTATTTTCAAAAGTACTAAAATAAATTGATGAAAAATAATTTTGTAAAAATGTCTTGAAACGTAGCAACAGCAATGCTTTTGGCATAATTATTGCGTAGGTTTTGTATGCAATTTATTACAGGAATCAACCGCCAACAAGTCCTAATTCAATCGTTAGATAATTACATTGCTAAAGAAAATCCAGTTCGATTTATTGATGCTTTTGTTGAAAAATTGGATTTACAACAACTGCAATTTCAAGTGGCGGTTTTGAATAAAGAAGGCCGCCCAGCTTATCAATCAAAACTGTTTTTGAAAATTTATTTGTATGGCTATTTGAATGGAATACGCAGCAGCCGCAGGTTTGAAAAAGAATGTAGTCGCAATATTGAGTTGCAATGGCTTACCCATAATCTTCAACCCAATTATCATAGCATTGCTGACTTTAGAAAAAATAATCCAACTGCCTTGCGCAATGTGTTCAAATTGTTTGTGTTGTTTTTGAAAGACATGAACTTTGTAAGTGGCGATTTGATTGCTATTGATGGCACAAAAGTGAGAGCTAACAACAGCAAGAAAAATAATTACAATCCAAAAAAAATTGAACGCCATTTAAACTACATCGAAGAAAAAACCAACGAGTATTTAAAGCAAATAGATGTTTCAGATACCAGCGATGAAAGCATCAAAATCAGTGGGGTTGCCGAAAAATTGGAGCGATTAAAAACCAACAAACTGAAGTATGAGTTGTTGCAAAAACAAATGGACGAAACAGGTGAACCACAAGTGAGCACAACCGACCCCGATGCCCGTGCCTTGCTGGTTCAGGGGCAAGTGGTGGAGGTGTCGCACAATATGCAAGCGGCTGTAGATGCTGAAAATAAATTAATAGTAGCTACACACACTATCAACCGCAACGACCGCAATGCCTTATCAGCCATAGCTTTGGAGGCAAAAGAAAATTTGCAAGTTGACACTTTTAAAACAATAGTTGACAAAGGTTATCACAATGGTGGTGAGCTGCAACGCTGCAAAGATGCTGACATTACAACCATTGTAGCCGCTCCTGAAATTGTAAATAGCAATGAAAAAGGAACTACAAAAGAATATTTAGTTACGCAATTTATTTACAACAAAACTGATGATACCTACACTTGCCCTGAAGGTAAAACGCTGACTACCAAAGGCACTTGGCACGAAAAGAAAAATGAAAAGAAACAAGTGCTTTATCGCTTTAAAAAATACAGAACAGCTGATTGTAAAGATTGCCCAGTTCGCCAACTTTGCACCGCCAGTAAATACAGAGAGCTTGACCGCAGCGAATATGCTGATGCGGTGGAAGAAAATAATTTACGCTACAAAGAAAACCAAACCTTATACCGCCAACGACAAGAAATCAACGAGCATATTTTTGGTACGATAAAGCGGCAATGGGGTTACAATCACACGAACTTGAGAGGATTATTAAAAGTAAATGGCGAACACAGTTTAATTTGTTTGGTGTACAACATCAAGCGCACAATGAATATAATGGGAATTGAAAAACTGATTGAAGCAATTAAAAATTGGCAACCCAATTACAAAGGGATTGCTTTTTTGTTTTTAAAATGGCTTCGTTTTAAGCCTTTTTACGACTTGCAATTTCTTGGACAAAGTTTGGTTGCTTAAAAACAGCCTTTCTTAAATCGCAGCTAATGCAACTACATGATTTTTTACAGCTTGTTTTTTGAAAAATAAAAGTGAAATGTGGGTTGTTTCACGACCTGACGTTTTGCAGATTTGCGATGGGCGGGATTTTTACCACTAAATGTTTATGCAG
>CAIQHW010000369.1 GCA_903871715.1 uncultured bacterium | reverse complement strand
GGCTAAACCAATTGAGTTTTTTGTTCTTTTTTTTACTGCCTATGCGGCTTTCAAGTCGCTGCATTATCCTACAGCATTGCAATTGAGTAGCGAAGAATTGGATTTGAAAAGTGTTTTAAACCAAGTTGTAAAAACAATTGGTGCATTTGCAATTTTGTGGGTGGTGCTGCGCATTATTGATTTTTTGAGTTTTGTTTTTTACCAAAAATATTCATCGCATGATAGTGTTGTTGACCAACAAATTGTTCCCTTCATTAAAGACAGCTTGAAAGTAATTATAAGCATTATTGCTTTTATTTTGGTGTTAAGTTTGATTTACAAACTGAATGTGGCTGGAGTACTTGCTGGGTTGGGTATTGGTGGATTGGCAGTGGCATTGGCAGCAAAAGAAAGCTTAGAAAATTTGTTAGGTTCGTTTACTATTTTTTTAGATAAACCATTTCATGTGGGCGATGTGGTGCAAGTGGGCAGTGTAAATGGAACAGTAGAACGGGTGGGCTTTCGCAGCACACGAATAAGAACCGACAACAAAACTTTTGTAACAGTGCCTAACAAACAAATTGTTGATTCGGTTTTGGATAATATTACCGAGCGTACACATCGTCGAGCTGAAATGAAATTGTATTTGAATCAAAGTACACCAGTAGAAATATTGAAAGATGTGTTGCAAAAAATTTCAGAAAAACTTTCTTCAACAGAACTTGTAGAGCCAGAATTTACTGTATTATTCAACAGTATTAATCAAGCTTCGTTGGAAATTATTGTGGTATTTTTAGTGAAGCAATCTGTTGATTTAAAAACCTTTAATCAAATAAAACAACAAGCCAATTTTGATGTGTTAAACATTTTGAAAAATGCAAAAGTGCAATTGGTTTCGTTGGATGCTGCGCAAAAATTGATTTAAACTCCAAATTACTATTGTAACAATTTTTTGAATTGCATTTCAATTAAAAAATCCGATAAGCACTTATACAAGGACTTTAAAATCAGTGCTAATTTCAATTATTTTACTATTAATTTTCCTTCTTTGGCAATGCCTTGACTAGAAATTAATTTGTAAAAATACATACCAGAATAAAGCGAATTTACTTTAGCTAAATTAATTTGTTGATTGGAAATTTTATCGGTAAATATTTTTTCGCCCAAAACATTATAGAGTTCAAACGCAGTATTATCAAGTCCTCCAACAATTTTTAAAATTCCATTTGCTTCAATTGGATTAGGATACAACTTTAAAAAACTATTAAATACATTGTTAATTCCACTTGCCGAAGCTGTTGTATCATTATCTAAAATATAAACAGTAGTAGATAAATTATTTCCCAATGCACAGTTAGTGCCTGCTGATAAAGTAATTACAATATTTTCGGTTGGTTCTACCAAATTATCATCTACAATATTGATTTGAATATTGGAATTGTTAATCATTCCTACAACGCTTACTGGTATAGTAGTAACCATACTGTAATCTGAATTTAAAGTAGCTGAACCTGCCAGAGTGTAGCTAAAATAAATTGGATTAGCATTGGGATGATTGATAGTTATGGGTAAAGAAATTGTATTAGCCGATTCGCTTATAGTTTTACCCGTATTAACAAATTGAATTGTGGGAATAAATACTGTATCGTTGTAAATGATAGTGCCGGTAAATATATTATTTAGTCCAAGGGTAGCCCCATTGGTTGGATTACTTAACAAGATAAGAAATGTTTTACTGGGGGCTGCAATCATATGATTAATGATATGCACAGTATCATATAATGTGGTAGAAGAGTTGGGAGGAAATGTAAAAGTTTTAGGTGAAGTAGTTGTAAAATCAGCGCCTAAAATAGCCGAGCCTGCAAAAACTGTGGCTGCAACAGATGTAGAAAAATGATTTGGATTAGTAATAGAAATAGGAATTAAAACTGTTCCAGCACTTTCAAACCATGAAGCAGCTGCATTTTTAAATTGTACCACAGGATGAAATGGTGATGGGTCATTATCAACAATGGTGATACTATCCTTCACTGGATTAATAGCTGTACAATTACCCAAAGCAATTAGCGAATAATTAAAGGCTTCAAAATTTTCATAAATAGTATCATCTGTTATTGGTATCAAAACTGTTTGTGGTGTGATGCTGTTGGGCAAGAAAATTAAAGTATCTGGATAGCTTACATTGTTATAATCAGAACCAGCTATGGCAGTGCCATTGGCAATGTTTACAATCACCTTTACCGTATCGCAATAAGCACGATTTAACCCAATTTTTATAAATGCATTGCCAGCATTTTCTAAAATAGAATCAGTAGCTTTCAATACATAAGCCGCAGGTAAAGTGTCATGAGCCTTAATATTGATGGTATAAGTAGAATCACTGCCAATGGTGCCATTTACAGGATTAGTCAATTTTAAAACTACTTTCGTCAAGGGTTCAAATTGACAATGGTGCATTAAAGTAAGCGGTATAAAAATAGTATCTTTTGGAAATGGAAAAATAACAGTTTGATTGGTAAAGGTAAAATCAGAACCCAATGTGGCTGTGGTATTAATAGCATCTACGCTAATATTTACCAAATAAGGTGTAGCTCCAATGCCACCATTTGCAATTACTGGAATTTGATAAATAGTATTGGTTTGATTCACAGTTAAGACTACTGGTGTTTTGAAATAATAAACTGGTGGTCCATCGTTATCCTGAATAAATATTTGGGTACTATCCAATGCAGTAGTAATGCCATTGGCAGTGCTATTAATTTGAAGAATAATATTTTCAGTAGGCTCTTGAATATTGTCGTCAATTACATGAAGCGTAATAAATTTCAACGAATCGCCTGGGTAAAAAATAATTGAATCACTTACATGGATAGCATTATAATCAGCACCATAAGTAGTTGTGCTAAAGGTAGTATCAATTAAATAATGCACCACAATGGTATCGCAATAGCGATGTGACAAATAAACTGGCATACTATCATTTCCAACACTTTCAAATACAAATTGTGAAACAGGAAAATGAATAGTAGGTAACGAATCGTTGGGCTTAATAAAAATGGTAAATGTAGAATCAGCTCCAATGGTTGAACCATTGTTGGGGTTCGATAAATGCAACACTATTGATTCCATACCTTCTGGAATGCAATCATTCACAATTTGAACAAACACATTTACAGTTTGCTGCCCTTGATGAATGGAATCTATTTGCGTAGTGAAAATATAATCAGATAGTTGAGCAGTTGATAAAGCTGTGTTTACACTTACTTGCACACCATAAGCAGCATTAGCCACACTAGCAAAGCTTAAAGGAATTAATACACCGCCTACATTTTCATTTACATAAATTGAATCGGGCGAACTGGAAAAGTTGAACATTGGCGCAAAATCATTATCCAAAATATACAAATAATGATGCCCATTTACTGTATCGATTACACTGGAGGCATTGGTTTTAGCAATGATTTTATAAGTTACAGTTTCAGTAGGTTCAGGAATTAAATCATCAATGATGTGAATAGAATCATTAGCAATATAACTGGTTGCTAATTGCGAATAAGGTGGAAAAATTAAAACTTGGGTTGCTGATGTTGTGTAATCAGCACTAGCTGTGGCAGTGCCGCCTGTTATATGAACGGTTACAAAGGTAGTATCGCCGTTTGGATATTGTAAAGTCAAAGGAATTTGATAATTGCCAACTGATTCTATCACCGAATCAGCAAGCGTTGCAAAACTTACAATTGGATGATAACCGCATGGATACATAGTATGCCAACCAAAATGCGAAAAATTATTTACAGCAAAAGTGTCCCATTGATATTGCCCAATGTTCCAATTCCTTTCCCCATTTAAAACCCAAGGCTGACGAACCAAAGTAATATCTTGTGTTACTGCACCTGTTGTTGGAAGAACCCATCCTGCTACTGAACTTGCTAGAGCACAAGGCACGCCAAGAATATCCAACGTGTCATAATTAGGTGCAAATAATGCTATAGCATCATTG
>CAIQHW010000368.1 GCA_903871715.1 uncultured bacterium | reverse complement strand
TTTACTTTTTCTTCACTCATCAAACTACACCATCGCCAATGCCGCTCTGCGACTGACAATTGAGCACCTTCGGCAAAACGATTTAATTGTCTAAATAAATTGGTGAGTTTGTGATTTCGCGATTGCGGCAACATTTTCCAAATTGGCAAAAGTTGTTTTACCATTTCATTTTTTGCACCACCATTTCGCATTTTAAACTCGGCGGCATATTTATTATAGCCTGCAAAAATTTCATCAGCACCATCACCACTTAAAGCCACAGTTACATGTTTTCGGGTATGATAACTTAAAATATAAACTGCCAACGCCGATGAATCGGCAAAGGGTTCATCAATATAATTCAGCACACCATGCAAGTGATTTAAAAAATCATCGTTGCTTAATTTAAATGCAGTGTGGTTGGTGTGATATTTTTTTGCCACCAACTCGGCATATTTTGTTTCATCAAAAAATGGCTCATCTTTATAACCAATTGAAAAGGTGTGCAAGCCTTTTTTAAATTGCGAAGCTAACGCTACAATGGCGGATGAATCAATGCCGCCACTTAAAAATGCACCCAACGGAACATCACTAATCATGCGGCGTTCAACAGCATCGGTCATTAATTCAACCAATTTTTTTTGCGCATTTTCGTAACTCAACTTTTGATTTTTGTTGTGATCAATTTTAAGTTCATAAAACGATTCAATTTTAAAATCAGAATTAGTAATAGTTATGAAATTTCCTGCTTGCAATTTTTCTACGCCTCTCAACATGCATACATCGGGCGGCAAATAATTTAGTTGAAAATATTGCGACATGGCCGCCATGTTCAACTCTTTTTTGATGTCGAATTGCAACAATGCTTTTATTTCGCTGGCAAAGAAAAATCCATTTTCATTTTGGCAAAATACAAATGGTTTTTTACCAAATCTATCACGAGCAATCGTCAATTTATTTTCCAATTCATCATAAATAGCGAAAGCAAAAAATCCATTGAGCCATTGTAAACATTGAGTTCCATAGCGAATGAATAATTTCAACAACACTTCGGTATCAGAAGTTGTTGTAAAACTTTCACCTGCTAAATATTGAAGTTGAAGTTGTTTATAATTAAAAATTTCGCCGTTGAAAATGATAGTAAATCTGTCATCAATTTTAAATGGTTGATTAGCCGAAGCAGAAGTATCAATGATAGATAATCGGCGATGTGCCAACCCAATTTTATTTTTCAAAAAAATCCCTTGATAATCTGGACCTCTTTGCTGAAGCCTTTTGGCAGCATTTTCTAATTGCTGTTGAAAGGTTTTTGCTTCTAAATTTTTCAAAAAAAATCCTGCAATGCCACACATTTATTTTTTGGGTTTAATTGAATGTTCAAAAATAGAAGAATTGTTTTGAAGCAATTAAAAAGATTCGTTTAATTTTACCCAAAATGTTAGCAAAAGTCACATATGGAGCTTCGACAGGGTTGTTGTTCATTCAATACTCTGATTTTTTTATAACTCCAATTTATATCTACATCTTTTACCGAATATTGAAAAGGATAAAAGAAACGACATTTGCTAATAATGAGAATAAAGGAAAGATTTTAATGAATGCCTTTTGGTTAAAAATTTTTGGGGGAATTTCTATTAGTTTGATTTACGAATTTTATTTTCAAGGTGGCGATATGGAATCCTATTTTTGGGGAGCGCAATCTTTTTACCAAGCTTTTTTTAATGACCCAATTATATTTTTTCGATTACTTTTTAGTAGTGCAAAAGATATTGCCAATTTAAATTTAACTACTGAAGATGGGCAACTTATGTATTCATATGTTTATTCGCGACATTATTTGGCTACACCAGAGTTTACTACCATAAAAGTAAGTGGTGTTTTTTCAATTTTTACGTTGCATACTTTTACTTCTAACGCAATTTTTTTTTCGATGTTTTCACTTTTAGGAAGTTGGAAATTATTTGAATTACTATGTGAATTGTTTCCAGAATTAGAAAATAAATTTGCAATAGCTTGTTTTTATATTCCTTCAATTTTCTTTTGGGGTTCTGGGTTATTAAAAGATCCTCTCACATTAGGCGCGTTATGTATTGTAGTTTATT
>CAIQHW010000367.1 GCA_903871715.1 uncultured bacterium | reverse complement strand
TAAATCTATTGAAATGCTTACCTGCGGCTCGTTACACAATTCAGCCCAAGCTTTTTCCATTTCCTTACTCCAATGAATATCGTGAAAAATCAACACCGAATTTTCATTGGTAAATGGAAAAATTTGATGAAAATATTTCATCGTTGGTTCATAACGATGATTGCCATCTATAAAAGCAAAATCAATTTGCTGGAGCTGCGATAAAGCAACGGCAAGGGTTTCATCAAATCTGCCTTGCAATATTTTGATGTTGTTCAACTCTAATTGCGTAAATATTTTTTGTGCCATGGCAGCCGAATCAGGATTACCTTCGAGCGTAATTATTTTTCTGTTTTTATTTTCCAAACCCAAATACAAAGTGCTGATGCCAAGGCATGTTCCCATTTCTAAAATGCTGTTTGACTGAAAAAGTTGCACCAATTTAAACAGCCATTCGCCTTGCTGTTTGGGCATGCTTACTTGTTTTATTAGGGTGGAAATAGATTTTAAATCGCCAGCATTATTGCGGCTTCCAGCACCATATTCCACTTGTGTAATGTGATTGTTTTTTTCGAGCAATTGCTTTTTTACAAATTCAATTTCATCAAAAGCATAAAAATGTTTTTTGCTGCGCAACACTTGTAACATCAGGTTAAAAACAAACGGAGAGTGAACGCCATGCTGGTTTTTTGCCTTCAACAAATATTTTAAGTACGCTATAATTTGATGCAAAATATGCGATTTAATTTTTAAATTTTTTCCAAATCAACGAAGCTGCACCCAAGATGGCTGCATCACTTTCGGGCAATTGCGACAACATGATTTTTACTTTTCCTTTATAAATTTGCAGCAAATTTTCTTCCATAAAAAATTGAATTTGCTGCACCAAAAATTCGCCAGCATTTGCCAAGCCACCAAATAAAATTATCGCTTGTGGACTAGTGTAAGCTACAGCATTGGCAAGGCTTTCGCCCAATATTTCGGCGGTAAATCTAAACGCCTTCAACGCCAATTTATCTTGTTGCAAAGCAGCTTCATAAATTTTGTAGGAATTAATTTTTTCGGCAGGAATATTTTTCAACACACTTTCTTGCCCTTCATTTAACCATTGTACCACCGTTTTTGCAATGCCAGTTGCCGAAGCATAAGTCTCCAAACAGCCTTTCCTGCCACATCCGCAGGCTCTTCCATTTTTTACGGCAATGGTGTGCCCCACTTCGCCAGCAAAGCCATCATGCCCATAAATTAATTCGCCATTGGCTACAATACCGCTTCCCAAGCCGGTTCCAAGCGTTATCATCAAAAAGTCTTTCATGCCTTTTGCTGCACCAAAAATCATTTCGCCAATGGCTGCTGCGTTGGCATCGTTGGTTAAAATGGCTGTGGTATTGCATTTGGTGGCGAATAATTGTGCTAAAGGAATAATTCCTCTCCACGGCAAATTGGGTGCAAACTCGATAGTGCCATTAAAATAATTGCCATTTGGTGCGCCAATGCCGATGCCTTTTAGCACCCAATTATTTTTTTTACAAACGAAAATAATTTCTTCTGAAAATGTATTTGCTAGCAATTCGGGCGTTTCAAACTGTTTTACAGGATGATGAATGGTTTGCAAAATTTTTCCTTCGATAGTTACAAAACCAGCCACCACATTGGTTCCACCAATATCAATGCCCACAACAATTTCTTTCAGCATAATTTTTTGAAAAATAATTTTACGAAAATAAATAGGATTCAGTTGGTGGTTTAAATTTTAGGGGGAAAATTTTTAGTTCTTTTATTCAGCTATCAATTTTTATTTTCACAGCCATTTTGTTGTAAAATTTTGAAACACTTTTATCAAATATTGTTGAGCATTTTTGTAGCATTGATTCTTCAATTGCCTGTAAATGCTTTTGCACAAAGCATTTCGCAGTCATCGCAGAAAATTAAAAAAACAGATTGGGAAAAACTGACCAAAGATTTAGATTATCAAGATGATGTGCGAAAAGCAAATAAAGAAAAATCACAACGCAGTAGTCATGCTAATTCTCGTCCGATAAAAGTGCCTTCTTTTCAATTAGGTTCGGCTGCGCAAATTATTTTAATCATTGCTGTCGTGTTGCTCATTTTATTTTTAGTAAGCCGATTTTTATTGCAAAAAACTGTAGATAAAAATGTAAGCAATTTGAATTTAGATATTGCCCAAGCTGAAGAAAAATTATTAGAAACTGATTTAGAATATTTGCTTCGCAATGCCCAACAGCAGCAGGATTGGCGATTGGCATTACGTATTTATTATTTGATGGTACTTAAAAATTTGCACCAATTTAATTACATCAAATGGCGCAAAGAAAAAACCAATTTTGATTATAATTTGGAGTTGCAAAATTGGCAATCGTTGCCTGATTGGAAAAAAATTACGCGGCAATATGAGCGCAGTTGGTATGGTGAACAATTGTTGCCACAAACACAATTTTTGGAGCAAGAAGCGAACATAAAATTGATTTTGCAAAACCTATCAACCCAACCAGCCAACTGATGAAAAGCAACAATATAAAGGCTTTGGTGGTGGTTGCAATTATTACAGCGATGGCAATATTCATTTATGTTTTTTATTACAACATTACACCGCAGTATAATTGGAAAGAAAATTACGAAGCTAAAAGTACTGAACCATATGGTACTAATGTGTTTTGTAATTTGCTAAAAAGTTCTGTGGCTAAAAATAATTTTTATGAAATAGATACTTCCATTTTACAACTGAAAAAATATTTCGATAGTGGCAAAATGGTAAAAAATTATGTGTTTTTGGGCGAAGAACATTCGTTCAATGAAGAAAGTGCTGAATTGTTGAAACGCTTTGTAGAAAAAGGCAACAAGGCTTTTTTTATTTCTTACGATATTCCAAATTCGCTCAACGAAGTATTTGGTTTGGGTAAATTAAGAATGCGCTATTGGACTGAAAGTTTGCCACCTGAAGAAGAAGATTCAACATCAGAAACAGAAAAAGATTCGGTGCTAATAGTACACCATAATTTAGATTCGGCTATGAAAGCATCTTCGGTAAAAGATGCGCTAACAGCTATTGACACTACATTTTCTTTAAAGAAAAAATATTTTGCAAAAGAATTTCGTGATACCATTTATGATTCGTTTCCAGTTGTAAATGGCGACACGATAGCTCATTTCAAAGTACATAAAGAATATTTTCGAGCAAATATTTTAAGTTCGGAAAAAAAATATGAAGCCCAAATTAATTTTACGAACAACAATTTAAAGGACTCGAAAAATTGGAGCTACGATTATTTTTACGATAATAATTATTTCCTCTACAACTGGAGTTATGTAGATACTGCATTTTGCTGCGATTCCATACCTATCAATATTTTAGGACGATACGATGAGTTTGAAACTTATAAAAAATCGCCACCAAATTTTGTGCATTATAAAATTGGTAAAGGCGATTTATACCTACACACTATGCCATTTGTGTTCACCAATTATCATTTAACTGAAGAACGAAAATTTGATTACGTGAATAAATTTTGCAGTTATTTTTCTAATGGAGAAATAATTTGGGATGAAGCATCAAAACATTATTTGCATGATAGCGATGATGAAAATAAAGAAAATGATGGCACCCCGCTGCAATATATTTTTTCGCAGAGCAGCCTGAAATGGTCTTGGTATGTGGGTTTGCTGGGAGTGTTATTGTATTTAGTGTTCCACATCAAACGGCAAATACCTGTGATTCCAATTTATTTAGAGAAGCAAAATACATCGTTGCAGTACATCAAAAACATCAGCTATTTATATTTTAGCCAAAAGGCATTTTACAATATTGGTGTAAAAAAATGGAAATTGTTTAGCCAATTTATTTTGCAACGCTACGGCGAAAAAACGATGGAAATGAATGATGAATTTAAAACACGACTAGCTAAGAAATCCGGTATAGAATTAAGTGCCATCGCAGCTTTGGTAGATTATGGCCAAAGAACGGAGCACCTTACTTTCTCATCTCAGGAGTTGATTTTATTGCATCAGCATTTGCAATATTTTTATAAAAATTGCAAATGATTTCGGTTCAGATTTTCGAACGTTTATTTATCATTCAGTCTGCTGTTTTTTGCACCGTAAAAAATGTAAATCACCATACCTACAGCCATCCACACAAAGAAACGAACCCAGGTCATCGCAGGTAAACTTAACATTAAAGCAAAGCAAAACAGAATAGCTAAAATTGGAACGAATGGAACAAAAGGTGTTCGGAAAGATGCAATTCTTTCAGGTTGATTTTTGCGTAAATAAATGATGCCAGCTGAAACTAAAACGAATGCAAATAAGGTCCCGATGTTTGCCATTTCAGCAATGGTATCTAACGGAACAAAGCCAGCAATAAGGGTTACAACACCACCGGTGATAGCTGTTCCAATCCAAGGGGTTTGAAATTTTGGATGAATAGCTGCAATCCATTCAGGTAATAATTTGTCTTTGCTCATTGAATAAAAAACTCGTGATTGACCTAAAAGTGTCACCAACAAAACACTGGTGATGCCACATAATCCGCCTATTTCAACTAAGAACAATGCAATTTTATTCACCCACGAAGCATCAACTTTCGAAAAAGCATAAGCTAATGGCGCACCTTTGAAAGTGCCCAATTCATCAAATTTTAAAGTTCCGTCGCATTTCACGATACCCGTAAACACAGCACTCATCAATATATATAGCAATGTGCAGATTAATAAACTCCAAATAATTGCACGTGGCACATCGCGTTTTGGATTTTTTGCTTCTTCACTTGTAGTGGAAACTGCATCAAAACCAATGTAAGCAAAAAATATAACTGCCGCTCCCATAAAGATGCCACTCCAGCCACCAAAGCCAGTCTGAACTGTACCTCCAAACAAATGAACGAGCCATTGCCAAAGCGGAGTTGAATTAGCATTCACTGTATTTACTGTTCCATCTGGAATAAATGCAGGAACAAATGGATGCCAGTTTTCGGGGTTAATAAATATAATGCCAACGCCGATAAAAAACAATGCCACCGAGGTTTTGATGACTACAATGATGTTGTTGAATCGAGCAGATTCTTTGATTCCTAAAATCAATAAAAGTGTGATTGCCATTGAAATAAACATCGCTGGCAAATTCATAATGCCATGACCAATTGTAGTAGCATGACCTGCTGCATCTTTCAAAATATTTCCAGCTGCATCTTTTGCAAATGTAGGCTCGAATGGTGTGAGCGCCCATATTTCGGGTACTTTCAAGCTATGCCCCGAAATTAAATCAATAAAGTTTACAAAGTGACTGCTCCAACCACTTGCTACTGCAGAAGTTGATAAACCATATTCTAAAATCAAATCCCAGCCAATTATCCAAGCAACCATTTCGCCCATGGTAGCATACGAATAAGTATAGGCACTACCTGCGATGGGAATGAAGGAAGCAAATTCAGCATAGCACAAAGCCGCAAGAATACAGGCTATCCCGCAGATGACAAATGAAATCATGATACCAGGACCTGAATTTTCGATGGCAACTTTTCCTGTTAAAACAAAAATTCCTGTGCCGATGATGCAACCAATTCCAATCGCAATCAATGACCACAAGCCCAATGTACGCTTAAGTTGATGGGTGCCAGATTCATTCTCTTGCAAAATTCGTTCAACAGATTTTGTACGGAAAAAATTATTTGCCATGTTATTAAAATAGTGTTTTTTAAGTTTGGTTAAAGAAACGAAATCAAAGTGAAATTTTCAAACCATCATACGCCAAAAAAATATTCGGTGGTAATTCTTTGCTCACCTCATCATGCAAACCAAGCTGATGGCTGATGTGCGTAAAGTAAGTTTTTTCTGCCCCAATTTTTTGTGCAATGTCAATGGCTTCATCTAAAGTAAAATGTGAAATGTGTTGTTCCTTTCGTAAGGCATTTAATACTAAAATTTTTGAGCCTTTTATTTTGTCAAATTCTCTTTCTTCAATAAAATTCGCATCGGTGATGTAAGTGAAATTACCAATGCGGTAGCCCATTACAGGCAGTTTGTAATGCAATACTTCAATTGGATTTACGATGATTTTGTTTTGGATTTTGAATGGTGAATTGTTGATTTCAAATAAATCAATTTCGGGAATACCCGGATATTTTTTGCCGCTAAAAACATAATCGTAATCGCTTTTTATTTTCACTGCTGCATGTGCGCTACAATAAACCGGGATTGATTTCTTGTTGAAATAATTAAAAGCCCTGATGTCGTCTAGACCTGCAGTATGATCTTTGTGTTCATGCGTAAATAAAACTGCTTCCAAATGTTTTACTTCTTCTCTCAACATTTGTGTTCTAAAATCAGGACCAGTATCAATCACCAAATTTTGTCCATCGCATTCAATCATCACCGATGAACGCAAGCGTTTATCTTTTGTATTGGTCGATTGGCAAATAGCACATGGGCAGGCAATCATAGGGATGCCTTGCGATGTGCCTGTGCCAAGAAAAGTTATTTGAAGCATTAGAACAAAATTAATTTTTCCATTCGATTTACGAGTTAATTTTTCATCACAATTTT
Source organism: uncultured bacterium (assembly GCA_903871715.1). Taxonomy (GTDB): domain Bacteria; phylum Bacteroidota; class Bacteroidia; order Chitinophagales; family CAIODY01; genus CAIODY01. The sequence goes on along the minus strand of CAIQHW010000367.1, from coordinate 2,663 downwards.
CTGAATACCATTCAAATCAATAATGTAGTTGCCTCTGGGTAAAAAACTAATGTCGTAGAAAATTTGTTGAAAGCCACTTTTTTGTTTTTCATTACACAGCTCTTGAATGCGATTGCAATCTTTATCCAACAATTGAATTTTAATAATCGGATTGTTGTAAACTGTGTATTTAACATTCAGCAAAGTGTTCTTTGGATTTTGATGAACCTCAACTATATAATTGCTTACTGCGTTTTTTGGCATTTTTTTAAAAAGATGAAACGCCAGCAAATTAGATGTTTGTAACACCAGCAAAACAAAAATAAAAATGTACTTTTTCATGTTGTTAAAATCAAGTTTTCAAAGTCAATAAACTACTATCACCATAACTCAAAAATCTAAAATTATTTTGCAGAGCATAGTCATAAATCTTTTTCCAATCATCGCCTACAAACGCAGCAATTAGCAACAAGAGTGTGCTTTTGGGTTGATGAAAATTGGTGATTAGTCTTTTAACAATTTTAAATTCATAACTCGGCAAACACATAATTTGTGTGGCAGCTTCAATTTTCGATAAATTATTTTCGTGCAAATAATTCAATATCGCCTGCATCGAATCCACTTTTGAAATTTGCAAATGTTGATTCTCCAAAGCATAAAATTGCGGCACAAAAAAAGGATTGCTTTCTTTTTTTATTAACCGAATGCCAATCCAGTAAAGACTTTCCAGCGTTCGTAATGATGTTGTGCCAACAGCAATAATTTCATTTTTCAACTTTAATTGTTCAATCAATTTTTGCTCAATCAAAATATTTTCTTTGTGCATTGTATGTTCTAAAACATTTTCAGATTTCATTGGTAAAAAAGTGCCAGCACCAACATGCAGTGTTACATAGTCTATTTCAATTTTCTTATTTCGTAAATCATCAAAAACATTTTTAGTAAAATGCAAACCTGCTGTGGGAGCGGCAACTGCGCCATTTTGCTGGGCATAAATGGTTTGATAACGTTCTTCATCTGCATCATCTGCTTTGTGTTCGATGTATGGCGGAAGCGGCAACAAACCAATGGCTTCCAAAATTTTTCCAAAAGAAAAATTGCCACTCCAATTAAATTCAATCAAGAAACTATCTTTTTCTTTTTCAACTTTTTTTGCTTTTACGATTACATTTTCGCTCTCAATTTTCAATGTTTTTTCTAACAAAATATTTTCCTTCCAATTTTTAGCATTACCCACAAAACAACGCCAAATGCACGTTTGCTGCACATTCATTGCTAACTCTTGTTGTATAAATGGAGCAACAGGTTCTAAACAAAAGATTTCAATTGGTTTGTTTTTGCCAATATCAAACAACATTCGTGCATGAATAACTTTGGTGTTGTTAAACACTAAAAATGAATCAGCTGAAAGAAATTCGGAAAGATTTAAAAACTGACTTTCAGCAATTTTCCCATCTTGGTAAATTAATAATTTGGATGCATCACGTTGAGTTAATGGATGTTGTGCAATCCGCTCTGGGGGCAGATTGTAATTGTATTCGTTGATATGATTTGTGGTTGTCGTCAAATTTTGATTTCTAATTTTAATCCTTTAATGTGGTTAAATTTTGCAAAAATAATTTCCATTTTTTCAATAGGAATTGAAATTATTATTTCACAAAACAATTCAATTTTTTTAGAAACAATATTTATCGAATTTGCTTTTGCAATATTCATTACTTCGCCCAATTGTGTATAATCACACTCTAATAAAATTTCTTTTTCGATTGATTTGGCAACTATTTCAACTTTATTCAACGCCAATACTGTTGCAGTTTTATAAGCATTAATTAACCCAGGAACACCCAATAAAATTCCGCCAAAATATCTTACCACAACAACTAAAATGTTGGTTAAATTTTTAGAATCAATTTGGTTCAAAATTGGCTTGCCTGCTGTGCCACTTGGCTCACCATCATCGCTGCTGCGAAAATTATTTTTGTCATTTCCAATTCGGTACGCAAAGCAATGATGAACAGCTTTTGGATGTTCGGTTTTTAATTGATGCAAATTTTTTTTGAAATCTTCGGTTGAATTTATTGGAAATGCAAACGCAAAAAAACGACTGCCTTTATCGTTAAATTCAGCTACAGAAGCCATTTTGATGGTTTGAAAAGAAAACTCGTTCACTAAAAATGTTTTGGCGAATTTGGCAATAATGTTTTACTTTGTTTTCAAAATAATTTTTTGATGAAAAAAATGGGATTGTTTTTTGTTGTGATTATCACCATTTTATTGTTGTATTCTTCATGCAAAAAAACTTATCAAGATGGCTCTAAGCCAACACTTGCTGCTAATCCTTACACATCCATTTCTTATCCGACTAACATCACTTCACTAGCTGTAGATAGCAATACTTTTGTAGGCATTCACAATTATATTTTCAGCACTCGATGTAGCCGACCAGGTTGCCATGATGGGTCATTTGAGCCAGATTTTAGAACCGTTGCCAGTGCTTATAATTCATTGGTTTTACAACCTGTTTTAAAAAATAATTCGGCGCATAGTTTTGTGTATCGAGTGAAGCCTTTTGACGCTATGATGAGTTGGTTGCATTACCGCATTACCACCACCGACAATGTTTTAGGTAGGATGCCTTTATATGATAGCATAGATCGGAAGAGCCACGTCTGAACTCCAGTCAC
>CAIQHW010000366.1 GCA_903871715.1 uncultured bacterium | reverse complement strand
GCGATAATAGTTTTGCTACCATTGATTTTGAACAACTCGGTCAAAAGAAAATCATGTTGAAGTTTGCGAAGTTGATGATAGAACAATGAGCCAATGTGATGATGTGCTAATTTGCTAATGAAAAACAAGAAAATTGAAATCATGAACGAAAATTTATTAAACGTTTCTGACAAAATTATCGAAAATAAAATCTACACCATTCGTGGTACGAAAGTGATGCTGGATAAAGATTTGGCAGAGTTGTATCAAGTAGAAACAAAACAACTCAAACGTCAAGTTCGTAGAAATATCGAACGCTTTCCTGAAGATTTTATGTTTGAATTAACTGCTAAAGAATATGAAATCTTAAGGAGCCAATTTGGCACCTTAAGTCATGGCGAGCATTCTAAATATTTACCAATGGCTTTCACCGAACAAGGTGTAGCGATGCTTTCAAGTGTTTTAGGAAGCAAACAAGCCATTGAAGTGAACATAAAAATCATTCGCATTTTTACAAAATTTCGTGAAGTGCTACATTCGCATCAAGAGCTTTTATTGAAATTGCAGAAGATTGAAAAATACGTTATCACTCATCATCACAACATCAAAAGCCATGATGATGAAATCAAAATCATTTTTGAGTTGATTGATGAATTGAGAAAAGACAAACAAAAACCAACCAAGCGCAAACCGATTGGTTTTAAGATTGGGAAGAAGAAATAAACTCGGGCAAAAGAAAATTATGTTGAAGTTTGCGAAGTTGATGATTGGGGAAAATTAGAAGATGAGAAGATTTGAAAATTGAAATACAGATGCTTCGTTCTGCCGAATTTGTAATTCGGCATTTGTTAATAGACGATTTCAAATCGTCAAGTAAATGTGTCGAGTTTGGAAACTCGACAGAACATCAAGGCTGACGGGAACAATATAACAATATCATTATTCAGCGTTACTTACGAATGTTGAGTATGCCTCATTAAATTAAATTTAGCAAATGAAAAAAACAATTTTAGTATTAATCACTTTTTTTATTTCACAAATAACATTTGCCCAGACCGATAAGTATTGGAAAATGGGACAAAATGCAGCAATTGATTTTAATAGTGGGTTTGGGCAAAGTGTACTTTCTGATTCAACAATATTGGGGTCTCCCTATAATAACATTAGTTCTATTTGTGATAACAATGGGCAATTGCTGTTTTATTCACAAGGAATTCATGTAATTGATAGATTAAATCATAAAATGGTACATGGTATAGATTTCAATGGGGGAAATTTTAGTTCACAATCTGCATCGGGGGGGGCATTGCCATTAAACAATGGGATAATTGTATTACCCAAAGTAGGTGATACTTCTAAATTTTATATTTTTTACTTAAATTTAGACTATACTATTGATAATTTTTGGTATCCTAGCAAACTGAAATATTTAATAGTGGATATGGCTTTGAATGGAGGTTTAGGGGATGTAGATACTTCACATAAAGAAATACCTATTATTCAAAATGATACTTTAGAGAGAGGGAATTTATTGGCAACAAAACATGGAAATGGTCATGATTGGTGGCTGGTTGCTAAAAAATTTAAGACCAACAAATATTTCAAGTTTTTGATTGATAGCAATGGCGTTCATTTGCACGATATTCAAAATATAGGCTCCGAATACTTAATAGATACTATTTTTTATGGACAATCTTGTATCTCACAACAAGGCAATAAATTAGCTTATAATTATGACACATACAAACAAAAAAACATGCTATGGGCTAAATCTGGGAGAATCAATTTTTTTGATTTTGATAGATGCACAGGTCAATTATCAAATTTTCAACCTTATGATTTAACAAATAATCCCGACACACTTGTTCCATGGGGTGTATGTTTTTCCCCAAATGGAAAATATTACTATTTTAATAACGAAGTAGCATTATGGCAAATGGATATGTCTTCATCGAACATCTTAAATTCTAGAACTTTAATACAACGTTGGGATGGGAGTTATACCCCTTATGCTTCTTTATTTCAAAATATGAAAGTTGGATATGATGATAAAATATATGTTACATGTCATGGCGGCAATCAATATGCTCACGTAATCAATAATCCAGATATATGGGGGGGCTGGATGTAATTTTGTTCAAAAACAAATGTATTATGGGGCATTTCCACATCAAGCTGTTGGTGCAATCCCCAATACTCCAAATTACAAATTAGGTGCGATAAATTGTCCAACAGGCATAGAAGAAGTTGGAATTAAAAACGATGAATTAAGCATTTATCCCAATCCTGCAAGCGATGAATTAAGAATAAAGAGTTCGGAATTAAGAATTACAAAAGTGGAGGTGATGGATTTATTAGGTTGTGTCATGCTGACGAAGGTTGCATCGGCTAATGACTTACCACTTTTTATTCACGACTTATCCAATGGAATTTATTTATTAAAAGTAACAGATGAAAAAGGAAATATCATCACAAAAAAAATAGTAAAAGAATAAACAAAAACATTCAACGATATGAAAAAAATAATTCTATTCGTGTTGCTGTTATCAGCACTTTACCAACCCAATTTTGCAAAAGCAGAACTGCGTCAGAATTTTAATTTAGCGTTGCTAACTGATACCTTAATTGGTGCTGATACCATTTATTATATTCAATACAAGCCTGATGAAATCGCAGCATTAATTTCCCTTGCCCAACAATGCCCATTGAGCGGCGGACAAGCCGTATACCAAGCTCAGTAGAAGCCAAGCTGTATTTGTTGTTGCGAAGATGCAGCAGAGCCTTTGCGTAGGTTCTTCGTAACTGCCCTGATTCAAAATAGAATAAGCAACCCTATTTACTCGTGCATTTTCATTATATCATTCAAAATCAAATAGTTGCAAAATTTATCACCGTGTTTTTGCTCTAAAAGCACGTGCTTTTGCTTTAGAAACACGTGTATGAGCGTTTCAAACACGTGTTTCTAAACCTCATCCACTTGTTTGAAGCCTTCGTACACGTGGATGGAAAGTTCGTACACGTGTACGAATTTTAGAAACACATGAACGGGACGTAAAACCACGTGAACGGATGTTCCATCCATTTGGTTGGGGTATAAAAACAAACGCAGTTTTTTAAAACACCTAATTTTCTTTTCAGCAAATTCAATCCCTATCTTTACCACTCACAATAAACCACTCATCATCATGATTAAAAACATTTTCGATAAAGCAGTTTCGGAAGAAATTATCGGTAGAATAAATAAGCTGAATGCCAACACACAAACATTGTGGGGTAAAATGGCTGTTGGGCAAATGATGGCGCATTGCTGTGTTACGTATGAATATGTGTACGACAATATTCACAAAGCACCGAATGGCTTTTTGAAACTGATTTTAAAATTGCTGGTTAAAAATACAGTGGTTACCGAAAAACCTTACAAGAAAAATTCGCAAACAGGTCCCGATTTTTTAATCAAAGACACTAAAGATTTTGAAAAAGAAAAACAACGCTTGATTGCTTACATCACCAAAACCCAACAATTGGGCGAAGCACATTTTGATGGCAAAGCATCGCACTCTTTTGGTGTGTTGAACAAAACCGAATGGAACAATATGTTCTACAAACATTTGGATCATCACTTGTCGCAGTTTGGGGTGTGATGAATTTTTGCTGAATAAAATTCTGGTTTTTATTCCTGATAAATAATTTATTTTTACGCTTACTAAATATTATTGCTTATGCCAATCAAAAACATTTTACTACTGTTTGTTTTAAGTTTTTCGCTATTAAAAAACTCAATTGCCTCCGATATTTATGCTGAATATAAAATGACAGGCATTGGTGATAAAGTATTCACCAGCAAAATGTTTGTGAAAGATGGCAATATGCGTTCGGAAGTGGATATGAATATGGCTGGTCGGGATATGACAATGGTTTCATTGCATTTAAAAAGCAAGCCAGATGTAACCATCATGTTAAACAGTATGACCAAAACTTATTCAGAAGTAAAGCTTGGTGGTGCAACCAAATCAGAAGCTGATGATTTTAGCATCGAAGTGATTGGTGAAGAAAAAGTTGAACAATACAATTGTACACATGTCCGAATGAAATCAAAAGGAAACGCCTGGGATGTATGGCTGTGTAAAGATTTACCTACTATTGATTTTACTTATGAAAAAGATGACGCAGCCGCTAACAATAAAATTGTGGAGTTGATGAAAAGTAAAAACTTGAAAGGTATGCCTGTGAAAATGGTATTTTATAAAACAGGAACCAACAGCCCTGCTATGACTATGTTGCTCACTAAATACGAAGCAAGAGATTTAGATGCAGCATTATTTACAATTCCAGCTGACTATACAAAAAACGAAATGGACTTTGACCCTGCCAAAATGAAAAATATGTCGCCCGAAGATCGCAAAGCCATGATGCAAAAAATGATGGAGCAATATAAGAAGCACTAAAACGTACTTACAATTAGTGATTGCTTAGGCAGCGCTTGAGTGCTAACATTGCACCCACAATTTTACTATTCCTCTTCAAAATCTTATGCCATGAAAAAAGTAATTTTTCTTTTCAGTTTGTTAGTAAGTATGATTTCTATTCAAAAATCACAAGCGCAGACTTATACTATCCGTGTGTTTGACACTGTATTGTTCTACGATGGCTACAACACCTTATCTATCATTCCAACGCCACCACCAACAGGCGTTGTAAGATTATCTACGTCATTATTTACCACCAAACTTACGCCAGCACAATTAAATAGCATTGGTGATTCATTATCTATGAGAGTAGTAGTAAAAGCAAGTTGTGATAATTATGATAGAATAGCCGATGTGCATCTTTCATTTGTACCAAAGGGCGATACAACTTATAGTATTTCAAAAGTAAAGCGATTAGAAGTGGCTCGATTCATCACGCCATTTATGAATAAAAATGTGATGCCCGACACTGTGCCTTATTTCTTTCGCATCAACAATGTGGCTTCTATTTTAAAAGAAAAAACAATTACCGATAGCTTTGATATTTGGTGTGAACTGGAAATATTTGGAGTGCCTTATGCCGCCAATACACAAATCACGGGCTGTTCAGGCAGGTCAGATGTTTTTTATGGCACCCTTGATTTAATTACTAATCAAAGCGCTGCTCGTGAAAACAATAACATCATTATTCCGCTTGGCGATAAACTAAATTTCAATAATTATCAAACTGGCGCAACTGATACGATTGGCAAAACTGTGAAAACCATTTCGTTTAATGTTGATACTACCAGCTACAATTCATGGCTCTATTTAATTACATCGAATCATGGCGCAAACACTAATGGCGAAGAATATAATCGCCGTGAACACTATGTTTATTTCGATGGAAAATTGGTGATGCAATACAAACCTGGTTATCCAAGTTGTGAGCCTTACCGAGTTTATAATACAGAAGGTAATGGCATTTATGGCAATTCGCCCATGACAAATTCTCAATGGCAATCATTCAGCAATTGGTGTCCTGGCGCTGATATTCCTATTCGCCCAATTTTTTTAGATACTGTTTTGAAAGGTGCACATACTTTTAAAATCACCGTACCAACGGCTGTATTCAATGGCGGGCAAGGCAATTTTCCTTTATCACTTTATTTTCAAGGGAAAAATTCTGCACCAAGTTCTTTAGGCACTCAAGAATTTAATAACAATTTAAGTAACACCAGTTTGTATCCAAATCCAGCAAATGATTTCATTACTGTTCGTACTGAAAATCTGGTACAACAAATTACTGTTTACAATATTCTAGGTCAACCTATTTTGCAAAGCACCCATAAAACCATTGATATTGCTGCATTAAGCACAGGGTTGTACTACCTAAAAATTCAGTTTAGTAACAATCAGTTTTTAGTAAAATCGTTCGTGAAATAGTTTTTTTACCAACCTAATATCCAAGCAAACATCAGCGGTGCAACAATCGTAGCATCACTTTCAACAATAAATTTTGGTGTAGTAATATCTAATTTGCCCCAAGTAATTTTTTCGTTGGGCACTGCACCACTGTAACTTCCATAAGAAGTTGTGGAATCAGAAATTTGACAGAAATAACTCCAGAAAGGCACATCGTGCCATTCCAAATCCTGATACATCATTGGCACAACACAAATAGGGAAATCGCCTGCTATACCGCCACCAATCTGGAAAAAACCAACACCTTTACCAGATGAATTAGCTCTGTACCATTCCGTTAACCACACCATATACTCAATCCCACTTTTCATGGTGCTTGCTTTCAATTCATTTTTAATCACGTACGAAGCAAAAATATTTCCCATCGTGCTATCTTCCCAACCTGGCACTACAATCGGAATATTTTTTTGTGCCGCAGCCAGCATCCATGAGTCTTTCGGGTCAATTTCATAATATTGTTCCAACACACCGCTCAACAACATTTTATACATGTATTCATGCGGAAAATATCTTTCGCCTTTATCGTTTGCATCTTTCCAAATAGCATGAATATGTTTTTGCAAACGACGAAATGCTTCTTCTTCAGGAATGCAAGTATCGGTTACACGATTGTAATGATTCTCCAACAAATCCCATTCTTCTTTTGGCGATAACTCACGATAATTGGGCACACGTTTATAATGCGAATGAGCAACAAGATTCATCACATCTTCTTCCAGGTTGGCACCTGTGCAACTGATGATGGCTACTTTATCTTGCCTAATCATTTCGGCTAATGAAATGCCCAACTCGGCTGTACTCATAGCACCAGCAAGGGTTATCATCATTTTGCCACCTTCATCCAAATGTGTTACATAAGCTTTTGCGGCATCCATCATCGCTGCCGAATTGAAGTGGCGATAATGATGCGCCATGAATTTTGAAATTGCTCCTTGACTCATTTTATTTATTTTTTTGGAACGCAAAAATAGTTTTTTCGTTGCAGAAAAAATTCACAAAATTATTTTTGGGAAAGAAAATTCGCATCAATACTTAAACACCACACCCAGCATGGCATTCAAGCCTAATGCTTTGTAACCATAATAAACTTGGTATTGCTGATTCAATAAATTATTGAGCGACACAAAAGCCGAAATGTATTTGTTGTAATTGTATAGGGCACTCAAACTCACATCCACAGCACCATTCAAGGTTTGTGTTTGATTGCCTAACAAAACTTTTTGTTTGTCCCAAACTTTTACCGAAGCATTCAAATTCAGTTTGTCAGCTAATCTGTAATTGGCATTCCACCAAATTTGTAAACCTGGGCGATGAAAAGCCCAAGATGTTTGTGTTTGGTCGGGTTTGTAGAAATCGTAATAATCGGCAGCCACACTGGTTTTAAATTTATCATTTTGATTATAAGCCACATCGCCATGAAAATTGAGCATTTGACAATCTTCATTTTGATATTTCAAAGTCATTTCGCCACCATGAATGGAATCATTGTTTACAAAAAGCGGAAGATGTTTGTAGCTCAACAAAGTGAATTTGGCGTTGTACGAAATTCGCTTTTTATCAGTGCCACGAACACCCATGTAGCTGTCTTGCGATGTGGTGTTTTGCAGTTCGGCATAACTCAACCAAGGGCATTGCATTTGCAAATCCCAGTAAGTATTTTTTTGCACCCAACCTTTCCAGCCATCATAAAACACCAAATAATTTTCGATTAAAATTTTTGAACTTTCATAATGCGGCAACAAAATTGTGTTAGAACCATCAAACGATAGATTCAGCCCCAGCTCTGTGTTCCAAGTCTTTCGATTAATTTGATAATAAGGATTTAAAACGAATAACGAGTTGGGTTGTTTGTAATTTGGCGCAGCAATTTGCGTAGTTGAAATTCTTTCTTGGTTGAAATAATTTGTAGGTGGCATGATGCTCAATTCGTTCCATTGCCAATTCATGTTGAACCAAATTTTATCACCACTTTTTAAAGTTTTTGAAAATTGATTCATCCAATTTAAACCATTTTCGTGCAAATTTTCTTTACCACTTTCTGTGTTGTCAATTTGTAAATTTCCAAACACACGATTAATGAAATACGGATTCACCGTGCTTTTCCAGTCGAAGGGTAATTTTAAATCAGCCGTATTTTGAAAAGTAATTTTTGCTGATAAACGATTAAAGCGATATCGCATCACACTATCAGCATTCATGCCTAAAACTTCACTTCCGTAAGCATTTCGCTTATCATTTTCGTATTTCAAATTGCCCGTCATCGAAAATTTCTTCGAGTAAAGTGTTCCGAATAATTGCATTCCACTTTGGCGCATCGCTCTTGATTTTATATCTGTTGAATGATTGCCATAGTTAAAAACTTCTGCGCCGTAATTGAAATTTTTGTTTTTGGTGTTGCTGTAAATTACATCCAACAAGTTGGCAAAATAATTTCCAAATCCAACTTTTGCATACAAACTTGGCAACGCTTGTTTGCTCTCGTCTTTAGGCATGGCAGCAGGTTTCAGGCTGGGTGCTTGATAAGGCACATCTAATAATTTGGCAGGAATATCATAACTCACACTTTGTTTTTCGGTGGTGTTTTTTACCACGTTGGGTACAAACGGAATTTTTACTGCATCAGCCAAAATGGGTTGATACGGTTTGATGATATCAATCTCTTCCGATTTTATATTATCACCCGAATCCTGCGCCATAACAGGTTTCAAAGCAATCATTAATAACAATACAAAAAATAGTTTCTTCATTTACAGCTAATTATTTTTTGCCACAAATATGCTAAGACACAAAGTTTGTTTTAAAAAATCTTTGAGCGTTAGTGGCTTCGCGGCCATTTTTTTCAACTTCAAAATTGAAAATAGTTCTGCCAAAAGGCTGATGCAGCCACATAAAATTATTAACAAGGGATGGAGTAAATAGACACAAATTAGTTCCCTAATTCGCTCATAAATCGGATGCGCATTAATTGCACTTGCTCAAAATCGAAATCATCTTTGCCCAATTCATTTACTGCTGTTGCAATATCATCTGTTTCAGCAGTTTTAAAATAATCGAAGATTTCTTCTTGTGTATATTCATCAATGTGTTGGTCGATGTAGTAAGCCAAATTAAGCTTGGTTCCGCTGGATACAATGGTTTCCAGCTCGGTCATTAAATCAACCATGCTCATAGCACGTTGGCGTGCAATTTCATCCAACGGAATTTTCTTGTCGATATTTTGAATGATTTGAATTTTGGCTGCCGATTTATTTGCCAAAGTTTTAATCAACATATCCAACGGTCTCTCGATGTTGTTGTCTTCTACATACTTCGCAATCAGTTCTACAAAAGGCTTTCCGTATCGAATGGCTTTTCCTTTGCTTACACCTTGGCAATTTTCCAACTCTTCTAAAGTGGTTGGATAAATGGTTGCCATGTCGTTCAACGATGGGTCTTGAAAAATTACGAAGGGAGGTAATTTTTTTTCTTTCGCCACTTTTTTCACCAAATCTTTCAACATGCCTTGCAAGGTGGTATCTAATGCACCGCTGCTGCTTGTGTTCGTTATCATGTCGTCATCATCCGTATCTTCAACCGTGGTGTAATTATGATTGAGTGTGATTTTGAGCGATGTTGGTTTTTTCAAATACTCTTTACCTTCTTCTGTAAATTTCAACAAACCATATTGCTCAATATCTTTTTTGATAAAACTATTGATGAGTGCTTGTCGCACTACCGAACCCCAAAAGTGTTCATCCTTCTGCTTTCCAGCCCCAAACTCTTTTATTTTGTCGTGCCCAAACATCACAATTTGTTGGTCTTTGCTGCCGCAAATTATTTTCACGATGTAATCAATACCATAATTTTCACCAACCGCTTTTATTGTTTTTAAAACCAACGTGATGAAATCTTTTCCTTCAATTTCTTCTTTCGGATTTAAACAATTATCGCACATGCCGCAATTTTTCTGCTCAAATCTTTCGCCGAAATAATGCAAAATAAATTTGCGTCTGCAAACCGATGTTTCGGCAAATGCTTCCATCTCCATCAGCAATTGCCCGCCCAGCTCACGTTCTGCCATGGGCTTATCTCTCATAAATTTTTCGAGCTTCAATAAATCGTTGTAAGAATAATAACTTCGGCAAATGCCTTCCAATCCATCACGACCGCTTCTGCCAGTTTCTTGATAATAATTTTCTAAACTTTTTGGGAAGTTATAGTGAATTACAAATCGCACATCGGGTTTATCAATACCCATTCCAAACGCAATGGTGGCAACGATTACATCCACTTCTTGCATCAAAAACCAATCTTGTCTTTGACTACGCACAGCGGCTTCTAAACCTGCATGATACGCCACTGCTTTAATGCCATTTACAGATAAAATTTGCGCAATTTCTTCTGCCATTTTTCGGCTCAAAGTATAAATGATGCCCGATTTACCAGTGTGTTTGCGCACAAAGCGAATGATTTGTTTGATGGTTTCTTCTTTAGTGCCTTTTGGTTGCACTTCATACATCAAATTTGGTCGGTTGAATGACGAGATAAAAACATTAGGGTCTGTCATTCCTAAGTTTTTCAAAATGTCGCTTTGCACCTTCGGAGTGGCTGTGGCAGTGAGTGCCATCAACGGAATCTTTTGGTCGAAGCCTTTTATCATTTCCTTTATTCTGCGATATTCTGGACGGAAATCATGTCCCCATTCGCTGATGCAATGCGCTTCATCTACAGCTACAAACGATACATTGATGCTTTTGAAGAATGCTAAATTGTCTTCTTTAGTCAATGTTTCTGGAGCCACGTACAACAATTTTGTAGCGCCTTTTTTAATATCTTCCTTCACTCTTTTTGCTTGCACTTTTGATAACGAAGAGTTGAGAAAATGCGCCACCGAATCAGTATCACCATAACTTCTTATCGCATCCACTTGATTTTTCATCAACGCAATTAATGGAGAAATAATAATGGCTGTGCCTTCGCTCATCAACGCTGGCAATTGATAACACATCGATTTGCCGCCGCCAGTGGGCATAATGCAAAAAGTATCTTGCTTGTTTAAAATAGATTCTACTACTTCTTCTTGTGTGCCTTTGAAGGTATCGAACCCAAAATATTTGTGTAATGCTTTTACTAATTCTGGGTTTTTTCCTACCGATTTTCCTATACTTTTATACACAGTGCCTTCTTTTTCGGCGGGTGCTTTTTTCTGGCTGGTTGCAGGTTTCGAGGCTGTTTTTTTTTCAGCTACTTTTTTAGGGGCAGCTTTTTTTGTTGAAGTTGACATAAATAATTTGTTCTTAACGCACTTTTTCTACGATAGGTTGAAAGTACAAAAGCTATTTTAACTTTTCTAATTTTTTTTCAAAAAAATCATAAATTGCTAAATCATTAACACAAATAAAAAAGCCGTTTCAGTTTTTGAAACGGCTTTTTTGCAAAATAAAATGTTGATTAAAATTTCACACTCGGTGCTTTTTCGGCAGCCGCATCAGCTTCAAAATATCCTTTCTCTTTAAAACCAAACATGCCACTAAAAAGGCTGTTGGGAAAGGTTCTGATGAAAGTATTGTAATCTTGAACAACAGAATTAAAATCATTTCTTGCCACCGCAATTCTATTTTCTGTGCCGCTCAATTCTGCTTGCAAACTTAAAAACTGGTCGTTGGCTTTCAGGTTTGGATATTGCTCTGACACCACCATTAACCGTCCTAATGCTTGGCTCAACTGACCTTGAGAGGCTTGAAATTGCTTGATTTTTTCGGGCGATAAATCATCCGCATTCACTGTTAATTTGGTGGCACTTGCTCGTGCTTCAATCACAGCAGTTAAGGTGCTTTTTTCAAAATCGGCATAACCTTTTACAGTGCTTACTAAATTTGGAATCAAATCCATCCTGCGCTGGTATTGGCTTTGCACCTTTGCCCACGATGATTTTACCTCTTGGTCTTTTGCCACCATGCCGTTGTATCTGCCGCAGCCTACGAATAAAAGCAGCAATGCTATGCCGCCGAAAATCAGTAAATTTCTTGTTGTACTTGTCATAATAAAATGTGGTTTTAATTTTTTTGTGAAGTTAAAAATTTAATTTTGATTCCACATTCTTTATCAAATCACATGCCCCAACCCGATTATTTAAAAAAAGGTGACAAAATTGCCATTGTGAGCACAGCTCGAAAAATTTCTGTTGCCGAAATTCAATTGGCTATCAATTTGGCAGAAAGTTGGGGCTTTCAAATTCAGCTCGGAAATAGCATTGGCAGCAGCTTTCATCAATTTGCTGGCAACGACAATTTGCGTTTAAACGATTTTCAAACTGCGTTGGATGATGATAGTGTTAAAGCCATTTGGTGCGCCCGAGGCGGTTATGGCACAGTGAAAATTGTGGATGAAATTGATTTTAGAAAATTTAAAAAACATCCAAAATGGATTTGTGGCTTTAGCGATGTAACGGTGTTGCACAGCCATATTCAAGCGTTATTCAACATCCCAACCATTCATTCATTCATGCCTATGAATGTAAATGGCAGCGATTTAATGCTGATGAATGCAGCCGATTCGCTGCGCAAATGTTTGGTGGGTGAAAAAAATGTTTTCACTTTTTCTAATCATGCGTTAAACAGAATTGGAAAAACAAAGTCTGAAATGGTGGGTGGTAATTTGTCAATTTTATACTCTTTAGCCGCTTCGCAAAGCGATTTAAATACTGCTGGAAAAATTTTATTGCTTGAAGATTTGGATGAATATTTATATCACATCGATAGAATGATGATGCAATTGAAACGAAGTGGAAAGCTCGAAAACCTTGCTGCACTTGCCATTGGCGGCATGACAGAAATGAAAGACAATTTAATTCCGTTTGGCAAATCGGTGGAAGAAATAATTTTTGAGCATGTTGCCGAATACAATTATCCTGTGTGTTTTAATTTTCCAATCGGTCATCAAAAAGATAATAGAGCTGTGAAATTGGGCATGGAAGCCACTTTAGAGGTTACTAATGAACAAGCTTCTTTTAAACAAAATTAAAAATGAACAAACTGATTTTATTTTTCGCCATTTTTATTTCGGTTCAAATAGCTAATGCACAAAGCGTTTCGCTATTTTTAAAAAGTAATTTTAATCAACCGTCATTTTTTATTCCTGAAAATTCGAGAGTTACTGTCGACCTTAATAACCGATTAGAATTAAAAGGCAAATTGCATATTTTAAACGACTCAATGATTACAGTTGATGACACCGCATTTTCAATTTACGATATTGATTTTATTGGCACAAGAAATTATAATAATCGCCCAAACCCTTCAACAGCTTATGGTGCAGCTTGTGTTGCCACTTGTTTAACTGGCTTGCCAATTTTCCCAGCTTATTTTATTTACGACTTAATTGCTTATCCAAAAAAATTTTTCAATCTCAAAAAAAACTATTCGGTAAGTGTTTTTGTAAAGGGATTTTCAAAGAATCATCAAAATAATTTTTGAAAAATTTATGGGAGTAAAAATCCAGCAAGCAAACATGCTACTGCAATTAATGGTGTTGGAATTTTTTCGATTAAAAGTAATGCAAAAGTTGCTGTCATAACGGCAATATTTTTTGAATCAAAAGGCATTTCTTTAAACATGATAAAAGATGCTGCCAAGATGAAACCCACTGTGGCTGCGTTGATGCCTGCCAATGCACGTTTTATAAATGGATATTGACGAAGCTCATTCCAAATTGGAAATAGGAAAATGAGCAACAAAAATCCAGGTAAAAAAATGCCCAACATGCCAATTAAACAACCCAATGCTTGGTGCATTTTATCCATGTCATGCATAGCCATACCTCCTGCAAAAGTGGCGATGGAAAAAACAGGACCAGGCAAGGCTTGCACCAAACCCACACCAGTAAGGTAATTGGAGGCACTAAAATATTTTTTGTGCAAAATAAATTGTTCGTACATCACAGGCACTAATAATTGCCCGCCGCCAAACGTGATGGCACCGAAGCGATAAAAATTTTCAAACAATACAATTGGTTTGTGCCAATTGATATAATTTCGAGTGGTGAAATCCCCAGCCAGAGCGGCTGCCATCTCAATGCCAAAAAAAGCCACAATGTTTCCCCATTTCAATTTCATCTTAAATTTATAAGGCGGCAAATCATCATGCCTAAAATTTGAAATGATAATACTCACCAAAAAAATACTTGGAAATGTGAAAGCCGATTTTCTAAAAATGGTTACTAGAAATGCAATACACATTATCGCAATTGCGTTGCCAGTGCTGATTACATGCCGAATCATTTTGTAAGCAGCAAACGCCAAAAAGCCCAGTGCCATGGGTTGCAT
>CAIQHW010000365.1 GCA_903871715.1 uncultured bacterium | reverse complement strand
GGTTTGTAAATCAGTCTGTATAAAGGCTTGCACGTTTTCATGTTGTTTTAAAAATTGCATCATGGCTTCTTTTTGATGCAAAGCCCAATCGCCTTTTAGGCGAATAAAATAATCGGCTTGGCGCAATTCCTTTATCAAAAAATTGCCACCCGATCTATTGTTAATCAAACAAATTTCAGAAACTCGAACATCGCAAGAAAAACTAAAAACAGGAAATTCTACCATCGCATCGTTCACCTTTTTTTCAATCGCATCGGCTAACGAAAATGATAAATCAAATTGTTCGCCCAATGTTAAACACAGCTTGTAATCGGCTTCGGTGGCTGAAATAGCGAGTACATCAAAATCTATTTCCGATTCAAAAATTAAAGTAGGGGGTTTTTTTGTCGCCATTTTTTTATTTCTGCTTTAAAAAATGTTTTTCTATTTTTCGATTTCAAACTTAAACACTTTTATCATGAAAAAGATATTTTTTATTGGCGTGGTTTTTTTGTTTGCTTTAAATGTAAAGGCACAAGATTATAGCAACAATCAAAAAATTGTAAATAAGGCTGTAGCACCACTTTGTCCGTTTTTTTATTTAGGATTAAGTGCTGGCGTGAATAACCCGTATGGCTTGCTGGGTGCTAATTTTGATGTGCCGATTGTACAAAAATTTTCATTAGGTGCAGGTTTGGGATTGGGTAGTTGGGGAACAAAATTTGGTGCTAATTTTAAATACTACACAAAACCATGTTGCATGGGATGGGCTTACGGCATAGGGTTTTCATATGCAAAAGGCATTGATAATTTTCAAACCAGTTTACCTACAGTGGCTACCAATGGCGTTGCTAAGGAAGTAAGTATGAATTTATTGCCGCAAGCTTTGCTTAATTTAAATTTCTATCACTATTGGCGAATAGGTGTAAACAATCGATTTTATTTGCAATTTGGAATTTCGAGCAGTTTTTCTCATTCAAAATACACTATGATTTCGCATGACGTATTGGATGATACAGGCGATAAAACTGTCAAACTTTTATCGCCAGGTGGACTTTCGTTTGGATTAGGATTTCAATTTGGTTCGGGAAAAATGTAACTCGGTTTTACATTTTCACACCACCCATTTCACAAATTATTTTTGCTTCTTCGGGTTTTACAGATTGTACACTCAATCGCCCCAAACGCAGCAAATCCATGCCTTTCAAGCGATTTTCTTTTTTCACTTGCTCTAATGTAACAGGCGTTTTTAGTTTTTTAAATGGAGAAATGTTGACACTTACCCAAGCCGTTTCATCTGTTGTTGGGTCTTGAAAAAACTCTTTGGTAACCTTGGCAATACCCACAATTTCAAGCCCTTCGTTGCTGTGATAAAAGAAACACCAATCGCCTTTTTTCATGGCTTTTAAATTATTTCGAGCGGCATAATTTCTTACACCATCCCATAAAGTTTCACCATCTTTTTCCAATTGTTGCCAACTGTATTTGAAGGGTTCCGATTTCATTAACCAATAATTCATAGCTAAATTTTAGTTGGTTAATAATTGTTTCACCATCTCCGAAACCATCTTTCCATCTGCCTTTCCAGCCAATTGCTTGGATGCAACACCCATTACTTTGCCCATATCAGCTGCTGTTTTTGCACCCACTTGTTCGATAACTGGTTTCAAAAATTCTTTCACTTCATCAGCTGTCATTTGCTTGGGCAAAAATGATTCTATCACTTCCAATTCTTCTTTTTCTTTTGCCACCAAATCGTTTCGATTTCCTTTTTCAAAAACTTCGATAGATTCTTTGCGTTGTTTTGCTAATTTGGTAAGCACCTGAATTTCTTTTTCGGCAGTTAAATTTTCGGCTGCACCTTTTTCCGTTTGTGCTAAAAGTATAGCACTTTTAATGGCTCGTAAACCTCTCAATCTTCCTTCTTGTTTAGCCAGCATGGCGTGTTTGATGTCGGCATTAATCGTATCAACTAACGGCATAATTTTTAATTTTTTTTGAGTTTGCAAAAATATTTTGCTTTCAAAGTTAGAACTTTTTTGAGCGCAATTTTTAAATTTTATTGTTCAAAAAACATTCTGAAAATAAAAAATCGAGCAAGTTTCGCTCACAAAGATTTATTCGTTTCCGCATCTTTTGTTTTCTTTGTTGCTTAAATTATTATAGCATGAACAATTTATTAGCAGGCAAACGTGGAATTATTTTTGGCGCATTAGATGAGCGCAGTATCGCTTGGAAAGTGGCAGAAAACTGTCACCAACAAGGTGCAAAAATTATTTTAACCAATGCACCAATCGCCTTGCGAATGGGCGAAATAAACAAGCTGGCTGCAGCTTGCAACACAGAAGTAATTCCAGCCGATGCCACATCGGTTGAAGATTTACGAAAATTATTAGAGCAGTCGCAAGAAAAATTAGGTGGTAAAATTGATTTCATTTTACACAGCATTGGCATGAGTGTGAATGTGAGAAAAAATCGACCGTACACTGATTTGAATTACGAGTTTTTGAACAAAACTTTGGATGTATCAGCCATTTCATTGCATAAATTATTGCAAACTGCTTATCAAATGGATGCTATTTCCGAAGGCGGATCGGTGGTGGCATTAACTTACATTGCAGCTCAACGAGCTTATTCTTTTTATAGCGATATGGCTGATGCCAAAGCCATGTTGGAAAGCATAGTACGTAGTTTTGGTTATCATTATGGTGTAAAAAATAAAGTTCGAATCAATTCAGTTTCACAATCGCCCACTGCAACCAGTGCTGGAAGCGGCATTCAAGGGTTCGATAAATTTTTTGGTTTTGCTGATAAAATGAGCCCATTGGGCAATGCCAGTGCCGATGATTGCGCAAAATTTTGCACCATTTTATTTAGCGATTTTAGCAAAATGGTAACGATGCAAAATTTATTTCACGATGGTGGATACAGCATGACTGGTATTACAGAAAGTGTTTTGAACGCATAATTTGTTGTTACATTTCCTAAAATAAAAAGCTGTTTCATTTTTTTGAAACGGCTTTTTTTCTGCAAAAAAAATGCTCGGCAGCTATGCAGCCCCGAGCAAATTAGTGTTGTTTGTTTTTAGTGTTTTGTTAAAAGAAAGATTGGGTTATGGGGTTTAGGTTTGGCAATTATTGCCAATATTTTTTGAGCCAACAATCAATTTGTGTTGGCTACTAAGTTCAAATTTGTGTTGCTATTTTCAGCATTCAAATCCACGGGGCGACCATTCATCATGTCGAAAGTAAACAGTTGATTGCCCATCGGAATTTTGATTTCATTTTCATATTCAAAACCATCAAACAGTTGAATGTTGTTGTCTTTCACGGCATACATAAATTGAAAACTGTTGTTCGATTTTTGAAAATAATAATGATAATCATCTTTGGTAATCATAAAAATATTTTGGTCGTTTGCCGTTGCTAATTGTCCTTTGTGAATTTGTTGCAGCGAATACGTAGTGCTCAATGGCACGTACGTATAATTCAAATTAACGTACACTTCTGCAATCGAAACATTTTGTTGTAATGCAGGCTGTTCAATAGTTTTAGCCTTTTTTGCTTTTGTAGGTTTGTTGTTGGCAAAGGTGGCAACTGAAATTAACATACAAAAAAGCATGGTAAAACTGCTTATCGAGATAAAAGAAATTTTGCGAATCATGGGTGTAGTTGTTTAGTGTTGATGTAGTGTTTTTCAAATCATCAAAGTTGTTTGCTTCGATGCCACAAAGATATACGCAAAGCCAAGCCTAATCGGATAGGTGAGCTACTCCAAAATACTAAGTGATTTCACTCATTCATGTTTTTGGATGTAAAACTTCACTAGCATTTCAATATTTTTTGTAGGTTTGAAACCGTTATGTTTACTACACCTTTATATCATTTTGGCAAATATTGTTTGATGCTAAAATCTACTTTTAGCTTGCCTGAAAACCGAGGCATGTATTGGCGTGAAACCTTGCGCCAAATGGTTTCTATGGGCATTGGCTCGTTGGGCATTGTAATTGTAATTTCATTTTTTTTAGGCGCAGTTACTACTGTTCAAACGGCTTATCAATTAGTATCGCCAATTGTACCACTTTATGTCGTAGCAGAAATTGTTCGCGATTCTTCCATTTTAGAATTATCAGTTACTGTAATCTGCTTAGTATTGGCTGGAAAAATTGGTAGCAACTTGGCTTCAGAATTAGGTACCATGCGCATTAGCGAACAAATTGATGCACTTGAAATTATGGGTGTAAACAGTAAAGCTTATTTAATTTTACCAAAAATTTTAGGCGCATTAATTGCCATTCCCGCCTTAGTTGTTACCTCTTGTTTCATCACTATTTTAGGTGGATACACCATCACGTTTTTTGGTGGAGTACTTACTCCTGAACAATTTATTTATGGATTGCACGACAAGTTTGTACCATTCAACGTTACTTTTTCTCTTATCAAAGCATTCACTTTTGGTTTTGTGATTTCAAGTATTTCATGTTATTGCGGCTATTACACCGATGGCGGAGCTTTTGAAATCGGCAACAGCAGCACGAATGCAGTTGTATGGAGTTGCATTTTTATTTTAGCCTTCGATTTTTTGTTGGCAAAAATTATTTTGTCAGTGTAAAAATTTTCTTCAAAAAATCATTTTCATTTTTCTATAAAATAAATTTTCAATCTTGATTGAAATTAAAAACATAAAAAAGCGATTCGGTGCAAACGAGGTGTTAAAAGGCATTTCAGCAAAATTTGAAGCAGGTAAAACCAATCTAATCATTGGCACCAGTGGCAGCGGAAAAACAGTTACCATTAAATGTATGGTAGGTTTGTATGAAGTTGATAGTGGCGAAATTTTGTATGATGGCAGAAATTTTTCGACCATGACTTTAGCTGAAAGAAAAGTTATTCGCAAAGAAATTGGCATGTTGTTTCAAGGTGGCGCATTGTTTGATAGCCTGAACATCGAGCAAAATGTGATGTTTCCACTCAACATGTTTAGCACGATGACAAAAAAAGAAAAAACGGACCGAGTAAATTTTTGTTTAGATAGAGTAAATCTTTCAGGTAAAAATAAATTATCCCCCAGCGAAATCAGCGGTGGAATGAAAAAACGGGTAGGCATTGCACGAGCAATTGTGATGAACCCGAAATATCTTTTTTGCGATGAACCCAACAGTGGGCTTGACCCACAAACCTCTTTAGTGGTTGACCAGCTCATCAAAGAAATTACCCAAGAATTTCAAATCACCACCATCATCAACACACACGATATGAATAGTGTATTGGAAATTGGCGACCATGTGGTGTTTTTGTGGAAAGGTTTAAAAGACTGGGAAGGCAGTGGCAGAGAGGTGCTTACAGCTACAAATCCCGAGTTGAATGAATTTATTTTTGCTTCAAAATTTTTGAAAGAAATTAAAAACAGAACTTTTTAATTAAGAAATTTGAATGAAAAGAATCATTTTTTTGGTGATGATACTTTTAGTTGTAATAGCAGTTGAAATTATTTCAATCCAAAAACATTTTCAATCTTCTAAAAAAATTTATCCTCAAAAAGACTCAACCTTTTTTTTATTAGCTACTAATAAAATTAAAGTCAAAATTGATTCTGCATTAGCATTTGAAACCGATACAATCCTTTTTGAAATTGGCGATTTTAATGGTGATGGTAAAATTGATACAGCTTTTTTATTACCACCTAAAACTAAAAAGTATAGTGAGTTTGGAGAGTGTGTTGGTAATTGCGATTGTAAAATTTATTTTTCAGACAGAACTATTCCTGTCATTAATATTACTAGTTGCATCGGTGGACAACCAGTCAATGAAGGAGATTTGAATGAAGATGGCGCAGATGAAATTGGAATTTTACCAAATTGGTGGACAAGTTGTTGGCGTGCTTATTACGTGTACACACTAAGAAATAATCGCTGGAGGTTTGCAGTAGAGCCTATTTCAACGCATTGCCAGCAATGGGAAGAAGGAGTAGATGCTATTCAAAAAGATTCATCTAAAAATGGTTATGCAATAATCAGCTATTCAATGATTGACAATTCAACTGCTGATTTTAAAGTTCTGACAAAATCAGTGAAAGTAGAGCGATAAAACTTCTATTTTCTTCCATCCAAAAAATGATAAAATTTGGTTTAATACACTACCAAAATATTTCCTTGTTCTACAAATTTTTTGCCATCGGGTTTTTGAAAAGTAATAAGATAAGTGTAATTGCCTTGTGGCACTTCGTTGCCACTGAAAGTACCATCCCATCCTATATTGTAGGTTTGGCTGATAAATATTTTTTCGCCATTACGATTAAAAATTATCATTTCATAATTCAAAATATCAGGAAACAAAATCACTGGTTTAAACAAATTGTTTTTGCCTTTTGGAAAAATAGTATTGGGTGCAAAAAATTCGGAGTAGGCATGTGCACACCAATAGTTGGATTGACTAACATTTTTATGTTGCAGCTTTTTATTGGAAAACGTAAAATTGGCTTGCACCAAATAACAAAAGCTATCAGGTGTGGTAGCAAAACCATCCAATCCTTCATAAAAATCGTGTGTTGCGGAATCTACATTTCTAATAAAACCAAAGATAACGCCGCCATCAGTACTGCGCAAAACATCGTAGGAATGCACCGCTCCGCTATCAATTTTAAAAGCATTCCACTTTAAATGAACGCTGTTTGTACTCGACATATCGCCTGATAAATAAATGGTGGTGCAGTGTGTACCACCAAAAACTTTACCACAACTATCTACCGATTGAATGGTATAATAATTAGCTTCTTGATGTACTGGGGCATTAGCATCAAAGCTGGAAAGTGGTGTTGATGAAGGATTAGTTGCATTAACACTTTGTACAAAAGAATAGTTTGAATTGGTATTGCTTCGCAGAATATTAAACAATTGCAAATCTGCATTTGTATCCACAACCCAAGTTAATTGCACCCCATTATTTTGAACTACTGTTGCATTTTGCAAAAAGGTGAAAGATGGCGGCTGCACTACATTAATACCAATACAAACTTGATTAGATGAAGAAGAATCGTTTAAAATATTTTCACGGGCTTTGATATAAAAACACAACACATCTTTGTCTTTAAAATTTCTAAACGTAAAAGAATTGGTTGTTGCACTTACTGTTTGAACCTTTGCAAATCCTGCCCCATTAAGGTTTTCATAAATTTCATATTGCTTTACACCTTGTTGCCAGTTTTTATAATTGTTCCAACTTAGTGTAACCGCATTGCTGCATCGATCTTCTGAAACCTGCGCAAATAAAGTGTTTTGATATGTATCTTGAAACTGACC
>CAIQHW010000364.1 GCA_903871715.1 uncultured bacterium | reverse complement strand
TTATTGGAAAGCAGCGAAAATAAAAATCAATTGGATAGGATCATTTAGTGAAATCAGTCGTGATATTCCTTACGAAAGATTGAGTGTTTATACAAGAAGTAAATATCACGATACGAATTTATCAAATTATGTTGATACACTTTGGAAAGCGAATATAGCGTCATCAAATGTAGGTTCTGATTATGGAGGGGGGATGTTTTGGGCACATACTGCCGAAGAACTAAGGAGTTTTAAATTGTCTATTTCCCGTCAATTTAATTTCAATTTTGGAATGCAAAATGAAATTAAAATTGGAGGTTTAATTCAATATCGAGATAGAAATTTTGAAGCAGAAAGAATAGGTTATACCAAATATGCACCACCAGGTTCAGTTACGCTTCAATTTAGAGATAGCCTACTATATTTACCTGAAAATCAAATTTTTGCACCCCAGAATATGGGTGTAATAAAACCTCACATTAATGGAAGTGGTGTTTTGGGAGTTAGTGGATTTAAATTATCCAGCGGTTCAAGATATAATGATGCTTATAAAGCTTCTGCCAATAATAATGCTACATTTATAATGTTAGATGATAAATACAAATTTGCCAGATTAGTTTGGGGCGCTAGAATTGAAAGTTATAGGCAACGATTATTTTCTCATCAATCAAAATATGCTAAAGATGATATTAATATTGACTCTACTATTGTTGATATTTTGCCATCAGGCAACTTAATACTTTCTTTAAATAAAAAACAAAACTTAAGATTTTCTTATTATAAAACCCTTAATCGACCAGAGTTTCGAGAATTAGCCCCTTTCGAATTCTATGATTTTGTCACAGAATTATCCATTTCAGGAACACCAAATTTACAAAGAGCAATTATTAAAAATTACGATGCTCGTTATGAATTTTACCCTGGTCGAGCGCAGTTATTATCAGTATCTTTTTTTTATAAAGATTTTACCAATCCAATTGAACAAATACTTTGGAATGACCATGAAATGCGTTATTCTAATGTGCCAAATGCTAAAAATTATGGTGCTGAATTTGAATTTAGAACATTGTTAGCATCGTTATTAAAAACTGATTCATCAAAATTATTAAATAACCTAACCGCGTTTTCAAACTTCTCTATTATTCGTTCTAAAGTAAATACTTTAGGACAAACTTCAGCCGAAGAATCAGGTAGACCTTTGCAAGGACAATCACCTTACGTATTTAATGCTGGAGTGATGTATAATAGTGAAAAAAAAGGAGCTACTATTACTTTTAGCTTTAACAGAGTTGGGCCAAGAATTTATTATGTTGGCGGTAGCGGATTTTTAGCATTGTGGGAAAGTTCACGGTCGTTATTCGATATCCAATTCGCAAAGTTGTTTTTAAAGAGAAAATTAGAATTAAAATTAAATATTCAAAATGTATTTGCCCAAAATCAAATTTTTTATGAAAACAAATACAACGGTGTTGAACGCAATAAAAATGGCATAGATAAGTTTTTTAATAACATTATTTATGGGGATGCCCAAAATAAAAACAGTTATGAACCTACTTACGATAACACAATTTGGATGATTAATTATGGGAGGCTTTATACTTTGGCAATGTCGTATAAATTTTAGCATATGAAAAGAAATATTTTGTTAGTATTGCTTGCAATTGGTTTTTCAATAACTTTAAGCAGTTATCACAATGGTGCAGCATATTTGGGATTGGTAGATTGCACGGGTGCAGAAAAATTAAACTTAAAAGGATGTAGCAATGGTAGTTTAGGTTGCCATTCAACGATTGCTTTGGATTCTATTGTTGTTAAAATCGAAATGGATTCTGCAGGAATACCAGTTAAAGGTTACTTACCTGGTCA
>CAIQHW010000363.1 GCA_903871715.1 uncultured bacterium | reverse complement strand
CTAATGAAAATGAGATTGAAAAATTGGTTTTGGAAATGTGGCAATTGCTCGAACGAGAATTTCAATATTGCGCCATAGAATTCTTAATGGCTTCAAAAAAATATTGGCAGCCGCAAATGATTGATTTAATTGAGCAAATTGCAGTTAAAAAATCATGGTGGGAGACTATAGATTATCTTCCGGTGCATTTGGCTGGAAAATATTTTCAATTATTTCCTCAAAAAAAATATTGATTACAAAGCGTTGGAATAGGAGCAGCAATTTTTGGTTGCAACGAATCAGCATCTTGTTTCAATTGAAATACAAAACTGAAAAGGATACAAATTTACTGTCAAAGTAAATTTTAAATTGCGCTAATGCAAAGGAATTTTTCTTGCTCAAAGCCATAAGCTAGGCTTTGAGAGAATATTCAAAAATTGATGCGCAGTCTGTAATTGATTTTGTGAATCAAAATCAACTTTCAACATTGAGCCAAAAAGAAGCTTTTAAAAATTTAATTGGGAAAAATAAAAAGTAATTTTACTTTTTAAACATTAAAATCAATTCAACTTTTTTAGCGCACCAATTTTTTTAAAGTAATTTTCGTGATTTCGGGAAACACACCCACTCTGCCCGGAAATGCTAAAAAACCGAAGCCGCGATTGACATACAAATATCTTCCAGCCTCTTCATACAAATCAATCCATTTGGGATATTTGAATTTTACAAGACTCCAACGAAAGCCTGGAATATCAATTCCAAACTGCATTCCATGTGTATGACCAGCTAAGGTGAGATGAATTTTATCGGCATGATTTTTTGCTTCGGCATCCCAATGAGATGGGTCGTGGGACAACAAAACTTTGAATGAATTTTGGGGAATGTTTTTCATAGCTTTATTCAAATCGCCATATTGAGGAAATGGCGGCAAACCCCAATTTTCAACGCCCACCAAATAAATTTTCTCTCCATTTTTTTCAATTGCTACGTTTTGATTACACAACAAATTCATGCCGATGGTGGCATGATGTTCTTTCAATTTTTGCACGTTGGAAATTTTTTCTTCGGGCGAATTCCACTGAATGTAATCGCCATAATCATGATTACCAAAAGTGCTGTAAACGCCCATTGGTGCTGATAATTTCTTCAACTCATCTATCATTGGTTCAACCTCGGTTGCCACATTATTTACCAAATCGCCGGTAAATAAAATCACATCGCTCTTTGCAGAATTTGCCATCGCAATGCCTTTTGCCACTGCATTTTTATCGTCAAAGCTACCGATGTGAATATCGCTTAATTGCGTAATCGTGAAGCCATCAAATGCCGCAGGTAAATCTGGAAAATGCAACACTACTTGGCGCAATTTAAAATTGTATCGCCCACGAACAATGCCGTCAATAATAGCCACAAACGGAATAGCAGAAATGATTACACCAGTTTGCAACAAAAACTTTCTTCTATCTGGCAAATGAATTTCGCTTTGATTTTGCGATTGAAAAAGTTGCGTAATCCATTGAAAAATGGTACTTAAAATTCTAAACACATCATCGGTTAAAATAAAAATTCCGAAAATTAATTTTGGAATTTCAATCATTAAAAACAAACCAATTGATGCTCGAACCCACATATTATTTACGCCCACTTTTCTGGCTAAAAAAATAAAGTTGAACGCTAAAAACAGCATTGTTCCAATACTTACAAGCCAATAAGCCGAGTTGATGGTTTTGCGATAAGCAAAATTTTTGGTTAAAAATTTTACACCGTTGAACACATAAAAATCTAACAATAAAAAAATAACAACAAAAATTATAAAACGAAAAAGAAATTTTAGAACAGTAGAATCCATCAGAAATTTTGGTTTGAAGAAATATAAACCAT
>CAIQHW010000362.1 GCA_903871715.1 uncultured bacterium | reverse complement strand
TAATCATGAAGCTGGCATGTATGATTGTATCGTATGTGGCGAACTACTTTTCAGCAGTACTGACAAATTTGAAAGTGGCACTGGCTGGCCGAGTTTTTTTCAACCAGTGATGCAAAAAAATGTGGATGAACATAAAGATTCATCTTATGGTATGACAAGAACCGAAGTGCGATGCCATCGTTGTAATGCGCATTTGGGGCATTTGTTTGATGATGGTCCGAAACCAACAGGGTTGAGATATTGCATCAACTCGGCTTCGCTAAAATTTGTAAAAAAGTAAAAAATTAAGGATAAAAAAGTGGTTGTTCTTTTTTAAAATCAGGCAAGGAGGTTTGAAGTTTTTGATTACAACTTTTATTTCGAATGGTGTACAACAAATTATTTTTTGCTACCGTAATTTGTTTTGTTTCTTGTTGCATAAATCTTTCCATATCCTGCAAACTCAATGTGCTTAATAGTTTAACGGTGTCGCCAATTTTAAAATTGTGAACTTGTTGAAAATTGCAGTTGGTAATTTCAGTTTTTGTTTTCATTCCGTTGATTGCAATAGAATCAAAATTGATGCTTACATTTTTATTCATCACCAATGTAATGTGATAATAATTTCCGCTGCCGCCACCTCTAATGCCGCTATGGTAGGCTTGTTCAGAAGCATTTACCACTACAAAATAATTTGTGTTGGGATGTTTGCTCATACTCATCAACACAAAAAAACTGATTGCTGATAAAATAATTAAGAACAATTTTTTCATTTTTTTTGTTCTTTTAAATTTTCCATAATGGGTTGTGGTTCTTCTTTTTTGTTGGCATCGCCCCAAACGACGTTCATGCCAAATCGCAAATTTACATTTTTTGAATCTAGTGGCTTGATAGCTGCCCACCAATTATCAGTAGTCATATACCATTGCATGTTTAAGAATTGCAACACTAATCCACCACCAACATTAAATGCCGAGCGGCTTTTAGCAGTGTAAGTGGCAGCAATCGAAAAATGTTTAGTCCATCGAAATTGATAAAAAAGCGTAAGCGCATTGGTATAATTTTGTGCAAAATAATAGCTGTTAAATTGTGCACCCACTTTGTTTTTTGTGTTTAATTGATACAAAGCCATAGCATACAAATTCAATGGAATCCTTGTGGTATAAGCGTTTTGATTGTTTTGAATTTGAAATTTCTTTTTCAAGCTATCGGTATATTTTTGAAAAGAAATATTACTACTTGAATCGCCTTGAAAAATATTTTCGGCATGAATACCATCAAAAGTAAGCGCACTCACATTCGATGTGTAATTGTGCAAATTGCTTGCCCAATGAATGGCTCCCAAATCATTTACACCAACGCTCATAGATAGCTTTTCATTGAAATCATACTTAGCCGATAAATCAATTGCAAAGCCTTTGTTCGCAGTATTTAGGGTATAATTCTTTACATAAGCGGCATCTATATTTTTTCGTTGATTGCTATCAGGAATGCCAGAAGTTTGAAAATTTAAATTGGCAGCTGCAGTCATTTGATAATAGTTTGGATCGGTGTACAAAGTGAGTGAAGATGTTTTTGTATACATATCAAATTTGCCAAACAATATTTTTGGATTCACACCAATAG
Organism: uncultured bacterium; assembly: GCA_903871715.1. Lineage (GTDB taxonomy): Bacteria > Bacteroidota > Bacteroidia > Chitinophagales > CAIODY01 > CAIODY01. Next base: position 2,593 of record CAIQHW010000362.1, on the reverse strand, counting down.
TCCATTTTCTTTTAAATTTTGTAGAGAAATGCAACCCATATTCATTATATATCATTGCGTTTACACCAAAATTCCCAATTTGCAAAGTTTGTCCCAACGAGCCACCATTGCCATTCCACAGCAATTTAAATAAATCACCAGGGTAATTAAATTGCGAAATAATTCTTGAGTTGATAAATAATCCAATCGAAAATTTAGTGGTGGTGTAATTGATATGAAACAACGAGATAGATGTGCCAAATCCCACAAAATTGTTTGCTTTTAAATGATTAATCACATTGCCCAATTGCAAAAATGTTGTATCGCCAACGATATTAAACAAGTTGTGATAAGTAAATCCATTGCTAAATAAATGCACCGAAGTGGATGATAAAACTGGCAAGCCAATCGAAATTTTTGTATCAGTTCTGTTGCTGGCAGTTGACCAGCCTGATTCTGCTAACTGGGGTAAAAACCTCATTGTTGGCTCATCTTGAGCACTAGCAAGTAACGGAAAAATGATAATGAGCGACAAAACTATTTTCTTCATTTTTTAGATTTAGTAATTTTTGAAAATAAATTTTAGTTGTTTGCTTTCTTAATGTTGAGCCAAAGATGCGCTGCCAATTGCACTCTTAAATAATCTTTAGAATGAATTTGTATCGAAATGCCCGAACTGCTGCTACTCGATTTTAAATTTCCTCTCACTAAACCATGTCGCACTCGGCTGGCAATTCTCTTATAACGTGTTCTATCCATGTCAAAAATAGTTTGTGCGGTTGTACTGCCATTTACTACGCCATTGGCGTTTACTGGTGCTTGTGCAATAATATTAGTTTGCTGCGCACCATTTAACGGCACAATTAATGAATCTAAAATATGGTAGGTGCTATCAGTAAAATACAGTTGCACAGCGGCATACAAGCCAAAAGCATTTTCGCACAGCAACTTAAATTGAACTCGATTTAGAATATTTGTATCTCTTGGAAAGCCTAATGCAAAAGTATCTTGCAAACTAAAATCAATGATACGAAACCAAGCTGGTAGCACGGCTTCGGCGTTTACAATAATTTTGCTGGTGTCTGTAATAAAATTATAAGTGGGAGTGCCCGAACCATTGATGCTTATATTGCACTGAAATACCACACGGTTGGGTGCCGGGTTAAAAACATTTTGTACATTGCTATTCGTTTTATCAATTTGATAATGGTTTACAACCGTTGTTCCTATTGTGGTTGGACCATTTAATGCAATTGGATTGTTGAAAAAATTGCCACCAATATTGTTGATAATACCTTGTTTGGTAATACCCTCAAAAGTGTTGAATGTGCCAACAGCACTAACTCCAAACGAATTATCAACGATTAATTTGATGATGGGATTTTCTAAAAAAATGTTGGCATTTAAAGTGTTGTTAAAAATTTCAATCGCAATTGTATCGCGATTGATGGGAATAGAATGATGTCCTAAAAATCCATCTACAAACGAAAATTGCAAGTTGGTTAAATTTACATTCGCAACAATATTATCGGTAGAAGAAATAGGATTGCCAGTGCTAGTAAGGCTATAACTAATTTTGTACGGCAAATAATTATTGGTGGTGTTGCCGTTGGTAAAATCAATTTTATAATTGCTTAAATCTAAATTTTGATTGGCTGTGGTAGTGGGATAATTCATCGCAAAAGTGATGCTCAAAGGCACACCATTCTTTTTAATTGTGGGTAATAAAACTGTTGCCGAAATATTTTGTTGATAAGTGCTTTGTATCTGAATTTGAAGGCTACCTGATTTTAAATTGAGATGATTTAATTGTGCACCTGTGGTGTCGGTATATGAAAAATGGTCGCTAAAAGTATCGGTTATTGTTCCCGTAAAAGTACCTGTAAACCCCGTTGACAAAGGGATGGAGCTGGTGTTAAAATTTTGGTCAGGAATTTTTACATAGTCCGAAGCATAAGCGCTTAAAAGTCTTCCATCATAATGAATGGAATACAAACCTGTAGAATCTGTAGTTAATATATTGCCACTATAAGCATGCTGAACTAAATTCTTTAGCGTTAACGTAGTGTTTGTTAGCGGCACTGCCCAATCGGGCTGCCAGCCAGTAACAGCAAGGTTTTTAAAACTTAAATCGTCTTTTTTCAAACAAGAAAAAACAATGATTGAAAATAAAATGAGAATTGCAAAACGTGATTTCATGCCAAAATGTTTTTTGTAAAATAAAATAAAATTTCGGCAAAGTGGAAATCATTTTTTACACTCAATAAAAATAATTAGAACACTTTTTTCAAATTACCTTTAGCAAAAAAACTGCTCATGCTTTCTTTTTGGGAACGAGAAACTTTTTTTACAAATGTAGATGTATGCATCGTGGGTGCAGGATTGGTGGGGCTTTCAGCCGCTTTGCAGTTGAAACAAAAAGAACCTAAGCTAAATATTATTGTTGCAGAACGAGCACCGTTGCCTTATGGCGCAAGCAGCCGTAATGCTGGCTTTGCATGCTTTGGAAGTGTCAGTGAAATTTTGGAAGACATCCGAAACAGCGATGAACAAACGGTTTTAGCCCTGATTGAAAGACGCTGGAAAGGTTTGCAATTACTGAAAAAAAATGTGG
>CAIQHW010000361.1 GCA_903871715.1 uncultured bacterium | reverse complement strand
TGACAAAAACAAACTCATCAGATAACCCACAAAAATTAAAAACGCCACAAACCCAATCCAAATCAACATTCGAACTTGTTCATCTTTTTTGAATTGCTCGTTTGATTTTTCTATTTCTTCAAATTCTTTTTCGGTGAGCATGAGTTAAAACGAATAGATAAATTTATTTGCTTAAAAGAAATGAATTCAAAATTTGTTCCCCAATAGATTTATACGAAGAAAATTTATTCTGTTCAGAAGTGAATGTTAGCACGTATGCTTTATCGTTAATCACCCAGAAATATTGTTCAAAAGTTAAATGAAAAACACCTTGGTCACCAGTATAAACCATTTTATGAAATTCACCATTATTGTTTTTTTCTCTTTTACTTTCAATAAGTGATGAATTAGAAATCATTGTTTTTACTTGTCCTTCTGTAATTTCAACATACTTGTCTAAATCAATATTTTTTCCACTCAAATCTTGAATAATTAAGTTTACATTTTCTCTGAAATTATCATTACTCGAATCTAATTGAGAAAAAAGTATAAACTTTGTTCCCATTTGTCCTACCTGATTCAAATCCCAATTATCTGGATATTGAATTGAATAGTTTGACTCTTTTAAAGTTTTCCAATTACTAATGTTTTTTTGAGCAATTTTTGCTTCCTGTTTTCCTGTTGTTTGCCCACAAGAAATAAAAACTATCAAAAGCAGTGTTGTTAAATTTTTTATCATTTTTTTGTTTTTATTATTTCAAAAGTAACCAAAAAATCATCACTCATCATTTAAAACAACTCTCCAGTCTTCGGCTCTTCTTCCACAAATAATTCAGCGCTTAAAATATCAGTACCGATTTTTGTTCCAACAGTTTTCCAGCCTTTTACTTCAGTTACCATTGATAAATCAGTTTTGTATTCCACCGCTTCGCTTTTTTTCTTACCAGCTTTCAAACGCACAATGGGTTTGGCTTGTGTGGTTGCCAACAACAATTCATTTTTCTCACCTTCTTTTATAAATAAAAATTTGGTGTTCAAAGTTTGTGTTTCAATCAAAAATCTTTTTGCATTGTAGCACTTCATTTCAGCATCGTAATAAATACAACTGATTGGTTTTTGTGCATCAAATTTTTCAATTGCCAATGTTTGATTACTTTCAAAACGATTAGTCAATTCATAATTAGTGAGTTCATATGTGCCATCTTTATACAACGCAATTATTTTATCATCGCCTTCAAAATTGCCCAGCAGCTTGCCTTTGCCATCAGTATTCAATCTACCCACTTCATCATCATAAAATATTTTGATGCCGCTCAAAGTTGATTTTCCTTTCTCTTTTAACGTGATTTTATGAACCGCATATTTAGTCAGCTGATTTCCATTGCTACCACGTCCTTTGATTTCCAATTCAGCAAAATCAAAATCAAACACCTTGATTCTTGCACTGGCTGTGGGTTTCAGCACCACATTCACTTTTTCAGCTTCGCCATTTGGGTTCGATGAAAAATATAAAACCTTCGATTTTGGGTCGCCTTTTGTTAAATCATATTCTTTATCACGGGTTACACCACCAGCCTGAAACCTTTTCACATAGCTGATTTGCGAAGCTCCATCCAAATAAATTAAATTGTAAGTGGTGCGTTCATCATTCTTTTTGAAAATTTCAACATGAATAATATCCTTGCCCACAAAGGTTTTGTCGCTCACTTTGGTAACAATCATTTTTCCATCTTTACGGAAAACAACGATGTTATCCAAATCGCTGCAATCAAATAAAAATTCATCTTTTTTTAAACCACTACCAATAAATCCTTCGCTCCAATTCACGTACAACTTAGTATTGGCAATAGCTACAGCCGCTACTTGAATATTGTCAAACGTACGGATTTCAGTTTTACGTTCACGGCCTTTACCATATTTTTTCAATAAATTTTCAAAATAAGCAATGGTGAAATCGCGTAAATGTTCTAAATCATGTTGCGTTTGTTGGATATCATTTTCGATGTTGTTGATTTGTTGAATCAATTCATCAATATCCAATTTGTAAATTCTACGAACAGGTTTTTCAGTCAGTTTTAAAATATCTTCCCGTTCGATATTTCTTTTTAGATTTTTTTTGAATGGCGCAAAAGCCTTGTCGATGGCGGAAATCACAGCTTCCCAAGTATCGTGTTTCTTCTCTAATTCTTTATATATTTTTTCTTCAAAGAAAATTTTCTCTAAAGAAGTATAATGCCATTTTTCATTTAGTTCACTCAATTTTATTTCCAATTCCTTCTTCAACAAATCCATTGTGTTGTCAGTAGAAATGCGCAATAAATCTGAAACACCAATGAACACGGGCTTGTCATTCACAATCACACAGGCATTAGGTGAAATGGAAACTTCGCAATCGGTAAATGCATACAAAGCATCAATCGTTACATCAGGCGAAATACCCTGAGCCAGTTGCACTTCAATTTCAACAGCCGCCGCAGTATTGTCAACTATCTTTTTGATTTTGATTTTTCCATTATCATTTGCCTTAACAATACTTTCCATCACTGAAGTGGTTGTAGTGCCAAATGGAATATCTTTTATCAACAAAGTTTTTTTGTCCAATTCCTCAATCTTGGCTCTGACACGTAGTTTGCCACCACGTTTGCCATCATTGTAATTAGCAACATCAATCATTCCACCCATCATAAAATCTGGGTATAATTCAAATTTTCTTCCTTTTAAATATTGAACAGAAGCCTGAATTAATTCGCAAAAATTATGTGGTAAAACTTTCGTTGCCAAACCCACTGCAATCCCTTCAACGCCTTGTGCCAACAACAACGGAAACTTCATGGGCAAAGCAACGGGTTCATTTTTTCTACCATCATAACTCAATTGCCATTGTGTAGTTTTTGCATTGAAAGCCACATCCAAAGCGAATTTCGAGAGTCGAGCTTCAATATAACGTGGCGCAGCTGCATCATCACCAGTGCGTACATCGCCCCAGTTTCCTTGTGTTTCAATCAACAATTCTTTTTGTCCGATTGCCACCATTGCATCACCAATTGATGCATCACCATGCGGATGATATTGCATGGTTTGCCCAATTACATTCGCCACTTTATTGAATCGGCCATCGTCCATTTCTTTCATGGCATGCAAAATTCTGCGTTGCACAGGCTTTAAACCATCTTCCACCGCCGGCACAGCACGTTCGAGAATTACATAAGATGCATAATCTAAAAACCAACCTTTGTATAAATCGGTTACGGTATCAATTTCGTGATTGTTGTTTTGTGTTGGTATAATTTCTTCTTCCATTTTTGTTTTTTTGATTGAACGCTGATGACGCTGATTTTTATGATTGATTAAGATTTGAATCGGCGTAAATCATGACCATCATAATAATCTGTGTTCTATCACCCAAAATACTCTACATAAATATTTTCTGTTTCCTGCAATTTCACACAATGCAATTCACAGTCTTTAATGTGTGGCTTTAATTCATCCCAAATTGCCTTTGCAAAATTTTCAGCCGAAGGAACAATGTCTTTTAAAAAGTCAACATCTAAGTTTAGATTTTTGTGGTCAACTTTATCCAAAATATTTGTTCTGATTAAAGTACTGATGTCTTTCATGTTCACCACATAACCCGTTTCAGGATTTACTTCACCTTTTACAGTTACAAACAAAACATAGTTG
>CAIQHW010000360.1 GCA_903871715.1 uncultured bacterium | reverse complement strand
TGGAGGAAAATTTAACAACACCATCAAATATAGATACACCCATTGTTTCAACCATTTCGCCTGAAATGAATTTTAAAGTATCGGCAGTAGAATTAAATCAATTGAGCAACAGCGTAACCAACATCAAATACCAAATTCAAAAGGTAATTGTTGGGCAAGACAAAACTATCGAATTGATGATGATGGCTTTGCTCACAGGCGGTCATGTATTGATTGAAGGCATGCCAGGCATTGCCAAAACGATGATGGCTAAATTGCTTGCCAAAACGATTGATGTACAATTTAACCGCATTCAATTTACCCCCGATTTGATGCCAACAGATGTGGTGGGTACTTCGATTTTCAACATGAAAATCTCTGATTTTGTTTTCAGCCGAGGACCCATTTTTTCTAATTTAATTTTGATTGATGAAATTAATCGGTCGCCTGCAAAAACGCAAGCAGCCTTGTTTGAGGTGATGGAAGAATTGCAAGTGAGTGTTGATGGCACAACTCATCCGATGGAATTTCCGTTCATGGTTTTGGCTACGCAAAATCCAATGGAACAAGAAGGCACTTATAAATTGCCCGAAGCACAATTAGACCGTTTTATTTTTCGCATTTTGGTTGATTATCCTAACTTGAATGAAGAGAAAAAAATCTTGCAACGCTTTAAAGAAGATTTTACGCAGCAAAGTTTAGCCAATGTAAAACCCGTTATTAAATCAAAAGATTTGAAAAATTTTAGAGACATCGTGCAACGCATTTTTATCAAAAATGAATTGCTGGATTACATTGCACAAATTGTGGTCAGCACTCGAAATCATCCTTATTTATTTTTAGGTGCTTCGCCTCGTGCATCATTGGCTATTATGAAGAGCAGCAAAGCTTTGGCGGCTATTCGAGGCAGAGAATTTGTAACGCCTGATGATATTCGCGAAGCCACTTTTCCAGTTTTAAATCATCGAATTATTTTAACGCCCGAAAAAGAAATGGAAGGCATCACCACCAAAGATGTGGTGCAACAAATCATCGAAGAAATTGAAGTTCCGCGATAAAAAAAGAGGCAACTTTTTATGAAAGTTGCCTCTTTTTTTGTGAAAATTTTGATTACATATCAATCGCTTCATCTACCAAAATTCTGCCGCAATGTTCGCAAGCAGTAATTTTTCTGTGTTGCTTAATTTCCATTTGTTTTTGTGGTGGAATTTTGTTGAAACAGCCGCCACATGCGCCTCGGCGAACCGATACCACCGCTAAACCATTGCGATAATTTTTGCGAATTTTATCGTAACTCATCAACAAACGCTCTTCAATATCTTTTCTGCTTTTTTTAGAATCTGCTAACAATTCATTTTCTTCAGCTTCAGTTTCATCAATCAAAGCGGTCAATTCCGCCTTTTTAGCTTTCAAATATTTTTCCTTTTCCTTGATGTGTTTTTCAGCAGCTTCTAAATTATTTTGTTTCATCTTCAACTCTTCGGCAGCGTCTTTTGCTCGTTTTTCATTTAATTGTGCTTCCAATTTTTGCATCTCAATTTCTTTGCTCAAAGCATCAAACT
>CAIQHW010000359.1 GCA_903871715.1 uncultured bacterium | reverse complement strand
GGTGCTTCGCATTTTACTTAACGAAAGGCTCATCAATGCTATATCTTGCGGCTCAACATCTAATTGTTTGAAATGAAGCAGGTGAAATAATTTGTCTTCAGATGAATTTGCTTTTTGAGTTTCTTCATTCAAGTATTGCAAAATATTTAGCAAATGCTGCACAATCGGTTGTTGCAGCACATCAATTCTGCGTTTGATTTTGTAAGGAATATTTTTTTTCACAAACAAATTAATCAGCGCATCGGCATGTTTGTGTTCGCGATAAATGATTGCCACATCGCTTAAAGGCACACCATTTTTTTGCAAATTTTCAATTTGATTTAACACATCAAGCGTTTCGTACAAAGCGTTGAAATACTCTACCACAGAAGGTTTCACGGCTTGATTTAATTTCGATTCAGGCAAAGCCGAAATTAATTTTGGTGGCGGATTGCCATCAATATCTTTAATTCGCTCGTTATTATTTTGGATAGATTGAAAAGCAGCATCTAAAATATTTTGTGTGCTGCGATAATTTTTTTCGAGCACAATTTGTTGTAAATATTCGGCGTATTTTTTTTCAAAATCGGCGATGTTCTTCACTCTTGCGCCTTGAAATTCAAAAATACTTTGGTCGCCATCGCCCACACAAAACACATTTGGGTTGGGAAAAAAATCAATCAAGGCTTGCAAAATTTCGCTCTGCACACCGCTTGTATCCTGAAATTCATCCACCAAAAAATATTGATAACGCTCTTGATAATTGCGCAAAAAATTCTCGTCATTTTTAAAAGCATCTTTTACCCATTGCAGCATATCGCTAAAATCATACAAACCTCGTTCTTTCATTATGGCTTGATATTGCTGGCTCAAAGCCGCAGCAGATAAAAGTTTCTGCATGCGCTCGATTTCTTCATCAATCGCTTTTTGTTTTACATCACCTTTTTTAATGCCAGCTTTTTCGTTTCCTTTTTTGTAAATAAATTCTTCTCTCAAAGGCAAATCCACCAAATAATTTTGCACTGCTTTTTCCATTTTTTCCAAATCCCAATTTTCATTTTTCATCAGTTGAAAAAGTTTGTCTAATCGGCTGGTGTTGCTGTACACATCGCTTTCTTTATAGCGTTTCAACAAATGCCCAGCAGGCAAATCGTCAAATATTTTGTGGATGATTTGTATGCGTTGCAAATCCGAAATGGGCTCTAAATTTTTTGCGCCAAAATAATCCATGTTGTATTTTATCACCTCATTGCAAAACGCATGAAAAGTGAAAATATGCACCCGATGCGCCAGCGGACCAATCATGCTCAACAATCGCTTGCGCATAGCAATGGTGCCAGTTTCGGTGTAGGTAAGGCACAAAATATTATGTGCGCCAACTTGTGCATCGCTAAATAAAATTTTACCAATGCGCAATGCTAAAATTTGCGTTTTGCCAGTGCCCGGACCAGCTACAACCATTACTGGACCTTCGATGGTATCGACTGCTTTTTTTTGTTCATCATTTAATTGATGATATTCTTGCAAAAATTTTTGCTCGTGTTCGGTTTTTATTTTTTGCGTAGTCATATTTCACAAATGTAGAAACAACTACCAACAATATTTTAGGGAATGAAATTGTACTTTTGAAAAAATATTTTCAAATCAATTTTTACAACACAATTTATTTAGCATGAAAAAAATCTGTTTGGCAGTTTTAATTTTTATCTTGGCAAAAAATTCTTTTGCACAACAAGCTATGACACCCGAAATGCTTTGGTCGCTTGGAAGAGTAGGCACAGAGTGTATTTCAGCCGATGGCAAACAATTAATTTTTAGCGTTTCTATTCCAGAAGTGAGCGAAAATAAAAGCAAACATTTTGTATCGATGATGGATTTAGCCACTGGTAAAACCAATGTCATTTCAAAAAATGAAAACAAAAAATCGGATTTTAGAATCGTCAACTCTACCACCACTTTGTTTCATCAAAACAAAGATTGGTATTTGGCTGATGCCAATTTTGGCAACGAAAAAAAAATTGAAGGCTTGCCCGAAGGTGCTGATAACGTGAAGGTTTCAGCCGATTTGAAAAATATTTTGTTTACTAAAGAGGTGAAAATTGATAAAATTTCGGCAGCCGATTTTTACAACGATTTACAAAAATCGAACGTAAAAGTTTACAACAGTTTAAATTATCGTCATTGGGATGAATATGAAGATGGCAGTTATAGCCATGTTTTTTTGGCTTCTCTAAATGCAGGCGCAGCAAGCAATACAAAGGATTTGATGAAAGGTCAAAAATATGATTGCCCTCAAAAGCCGCATGGTGGCGCAGAAGACGTAATTTTTTCGCCAGATAGCAAAGGTGTAATTTTTGTAACAAAGCCCAAAACAGGCACTGAATATGCCTTGAGCACCAACACCGATATTTTTTGGTACAACATTAATACAGGCACTTTCAAAAATATTTCAGAGGGAAATATGGGTTATGATATGGCTCCGCAATTTTCCGCCGATGGAAAATATTTAGCTTGGTTGAGCATGAACAGAGATGGTTTTGAAGCCGATAAAAATGATATGATGGTTTGGGAAGTGGGTACAACAAACTCTACAAACGTTACTGCTGGCTGGGATGAGAGCGTTACAGGTTTTAAATTTTCGAACCAATCTGCCAGCAAAATTTATTTCACGGCTTATGTGGATGGCACAGAACAAATTTTTGAAGTGAATTATGGAATGCCTGCACCAAATATTCGCATCAAAAAACCAGAAATAAAACAAATTACATACGGCGATTTTGATGTGAATGGATTGGTTGGCGAAGCCACAATTTTTGATACAAAATGGGATACCAAAATTGCCACATCATCAAAAATGGTAGTGAGCCGAACCGACATGAATCATGCAGCAGAGCTATATTTGGTGAATTTGAATAATGGTGACATGAAACCATTAACGCATGTAAATGATGCGATTTATGCCACATTAAAAATGAGCAAAGTAGAGCGAAAATATTTTACCGCAACCGATGGAAAAAAATTGATGAACTGGGTAATTTATCCACCTGATTTTGATGCCACCAAAAAATATCCAACATTGCTTTATTGTCAAGGTGGACCACAAAGTGCGCTGTCGCAATTTTATTCTTTTCGATGGAATTTTCAATTGATGGCTGCCAATGGTTATATCGTTGTAGCACCCAACCGACGTGGCATGCCAGGTCATGGTACAAAATGGAATGAGCAAATTAGTGGCGATTGGGGTGGTCAATCCATCAACGATTATTTAACGGCAATTGATTCTGTTTCAAAAGAAAATTATGTTGATGTTAATCGCCGAGCCGCTGTGGGCGCAAGTTATGGCGGATACAGTGTGTTTATGTTGGCAGGTGTGCACAACAATCGTTTCAAATCTTTCATCGCTCATGATGGTGTGTTTGATACCAAAAGTTGGTATGGCACCACCGAAGAAATGTGGTTTGCTAAATGGGATATGGGCGGTGCTTATTGGGATGGAAATAATTTGAGCTATACCAAATTTAACCCTAGCGAATTTGTAAATAAATGGAATACACCCATCTTAATTTATCAAGGTGGAAAAGATTATAGAACACCCGAAGGGCAAGCCCAAGAAGCATTTCAAGCTGCGCAACTAAAAGGAATAAAAAGCCGATTAATTTATTTGCCTGAAGAAAATCATTGGGTTTTATCTGCTCAAAATGCTTTGGCTTGGCAACGCGAATTTTATAAATGGTTGGGTGAAACTTTGAAATGATTATAATTTCTGAAAATCAGTTTTACAATTAATTTCTACAACATACTTCGTTTAAATTTTTATTCGGCGTACTTTTGCCCCCTTATGTTAACGGTAAATTCAGTATCAGTAAAATTCGGAGCCACAGTGCTTTTCGACAATGTCAGTTTTGTTATCAACCC
>CAIQHW010000358.1 GCA_903871715.1 uncultured bacterium | reverse complement strand
TCATTTGAAACTTCTTTCAACAATGGATTTTGCAAACCATCTTTCGGTAAATCATTTGGTTGATGAACTGCCAAATAAGCCATCACTTCACGAGCAACGCCTAAGTGTGAAAACGCATCACTACGGTTGGGTGTTAAACCAATTTCAAAAATTGTATCGTTGTAAATTCCCAACACATCAGCCGCAGAGGAGCCAACGGCAATAGTTTCAGGCAAAATCAAAATTCCTGCATGGCTTGTTCCTAAACCTAATTCATCTTCAGCGCAAATCATACCTTCACTTTCTTCGCCACGAATTTTTGCTTTTTTCATGGTCAACGGTTCGCCGCTTGTTGGGTAAATAGTTGTGCCGATGGTTGCTACCAAAACTTTTTGTCCAGCAGCGACATTTGGCGCACCGCAAACAATTTTCAAAGGTGTTTCAGCACCGATATTTACCGTGGTCAAACTTAATTTATCAGCATTCGGATGTCGGTCGCAAGTTAAAACCTGACCAACCACAACGCCTTTCAAGCCGCCTTTCAGCGATTCGTAAGCAATCACATCTTCCACTTCCAAACCAATAGCCGTAAGAATAGCTGACACTTCAGCTACAGGCAAACTAATATTTAAATACTGACGAATCCAGTTGTAAGAAATTTTCATGGTACTAATTTTTCAAAATTGAAGTGCGAAGATAATTAAGCAATTTTTTGAAATGGAAAAGAATTGACATCACGATTTTTAATTTAAACACATGTGCATAAGTTTTTAATGCATAATAGAATAATACATAAGAAACCGATGTATATTTGCATCGTCAAAAAAATATTTCCAAAATGATTTTCTCATCTGAATTAATTAAGGGCACATTAAAAACAGTAGTGCTAAAACTTTTAGCCGATAACAAAAAAATGTATGGCTATGAAATCACTCAAAAAGTGAAAGAAATAACTGGTGATAAAATTCAGATTACTGAAGGTGCCTTGTACCCCACATTACATGCTTTGGAAGCTGATGGATTGGTGATTACGGAGTTAGAATATATTGGCAAACGTGTAAGAAAACACTACAAACTTACGCCAACTGGAAAATCGAAAACTAAAGAAAAAGTGAATGAGTTGATTGAGTTTATGAATACTATGAAAATTGTTTTAGACATCAACTTGCAAACAGCCTGATGTATCAACTTTCAGAAAAACAAATCGATTTCATTTTGGATGACATAAAAAAACGGGGCATTCAAATAGAAAGTTTGCAGCAAAATTTGCTCGACCATGTTTGCTGCATTCTTGAAAACGAAATGAATGCCGAAGATGATTTTGAAAAACTTTATTCAAACACAATTCAGAAATTTTATAAAAAAGAATTGTTTGAAATAGAATAGGAAACCAATGATTTATTAACATTTTAAAACTTTTATTTTATGAAAAAAGTATTGATTTTAAGCGGTGTTGCAACCGCAAGCAGTTTTGTTTTGGGCTCGGTATTCAAAATTATGCATTGGCCGGGAGCAAGCTTTTTCTTTGTACTTGCAATTGGAATGACAAGCCTTTTGTTTTTACCATTACT
>CAIQHW010000357.1 GCA_903871715.1 uncultured bacterium | reverse complement strand
ACAACACCACCAAATCCTACAAAAGTACTACCCTACTTTGGTTAGCAGCTATGCCAAAATGCATAAAGCAGCGCACAACTGTGTGCGCTATTTTACGCTATGGAGCAGCAGCTATCTATTTTACTGAATTTGCAAAACAACAGTTGGTTTGAAATTGGGATAATCGGTATAGCCTTTTTCATCAGCGGTATAGAACATTTCTGTTTTAAGATTTTGAGATAATTCCTGATTGAATTCTAATCGTTCTACCAAATCAGGATTGTTAATGTACGGTCTGCCAAAGCCAATTAAATCGCACAAGCCGCTTTCAATATCGGCTTCAGCACTTTCTTTATCATAACCACCACAAAGAATAAATGTGTTTTTAAAATTTTTGCGAATCATTTTTTTCATTTGAATAGGCACAGAAGGTGCACCCATAGCCGAGTGGTCAACCACATGAATATAGGCTATGCCCAACTTGTTCAATTCTTTGGTTAGGTAATCATAAGTGGCATCTATTTCAGCATACTTTTTCATATCACCAGCAACGCCATAAGGCGATAAGCGAATGCCTGTTTTGTCTTTACCTATTGCATCAGCTACTTTTGCTGCTACTTCAATTACAAACCGACAACGATTTTCAAGATTGCCATCATACTTATCTGTTCGAATATTAGTGGTAGGTGACAAAAATTCTTCTAACAAATAGCCATTAGCGCCATGCAATTCCACACCATCAAATCCTGCGGCGATGGCATTTTTTGCGGCCGTTACATATTCAGCTTGCGTAGTAATAATATCTTCAGCAGTCATGGCTTTTGGCGTTGGATAATCTTGCATGCCTTTAGCATCTGTCCACATTTGCCCTGAAGATTTTATGGCTGAAGGTGCTTCAATTTCTGAGCCCTTTGGCATATTCAACACATGACTTATTCTACCTGTATGCATCAATTGCACAAATATTTTTCCACCGTCTTTATGTACTGCGGAAGTAACTTTTTCCCAACCTTGAATTTGTGCTTCACTAAACATGCCAGGAATACGAGCGTAACCCAAACCATTGGGCGATGGGGATGTGCCTTCGGTAATCACCAATCCAGCCGTGGCTCGTTGCTGATAATAGGTTGCCATTAAGTCATTGGGAATATTATCTATAGCTCTGCAACGAGTCATAGGCGCCATCACAATTCTATTGGTTAGTTCCATCGAACCAACTTTTATCGAGGTAAATAATTCATGTTTTTTCATGCTAATGCTATTTATGTTGGTTGATTATGTTTTGAGTGTTTTGAAATATTCTATTTGCCGTTCGTGATTTTTGGCTTCATTCAAAGTTTTAAATGTGCCCAAATTTCTTCGCTTGCTTGTTTTCGGATTCAGATGAATCGAATAAATTCGATACTCACCCGATTTTAATTTTCTAATCATGCTCGAGAATTTGATGGCAATGCCAATGATGATTTAAAACGGGTCACTCAATTCACTTATTCGAATCAATTTTTTGTTTACAAATTCATCCAACCCTAATTCAGCCATTTCTCTGCCATAGCCCGAACCTTTAGTGCCACCAAATGGCAAATCTGCCTGCGTCCATGTTGGGTGATTGATAAACACCATACCTGTATCAATTTGATTGGCAACTCGTTTGCCTCTTTCTATATCTTGTGTAAATACCGAACCGCCCAAACCAAAAGGAGAATCATTGGCTAATGCAATGGCTTCTTCTTCATTTTTCACTCGAAAGAAAAGTGCCACAGGACCGAAAAATTCTTCGTAAAAAACAGGATTACTAGGTTCAATATCTGTTAAAATGGTTGACTCCATATAAGCACCTTCACGGTCAACTCTCTTACCGCCTAACAATATTTTTGCACCACCATCAACTGCACGTTTCACTTGGTCGGCAATTTTTACTGCTGCTGTCTCTGTGCAAAGCGGACCTAAGTGTGTGGCTTCTTCCATAGGGTCGCCAACTACCAACTCCGACATTTTTATTTTAAATTTTTCAAGAAATGAATCAGCAATTCTTTCTACTGCAATGAAGCGTTTAGCAGCTACACAACATTGACCATTGTTATTAATTCTTCCTACAACCGCCCAATCAACAGTCTTATCAATATCTGCATCTTCCAAAATAATAAAGGCATCACTGCCACCTAATTCTAACACTGATTTTTTAACGTGCTTGCCTGCTTCTGCTGCAACAATTGCACCTGCTACTTCGCTACCTGTTAGCGATAATCCTCTAATTCTTTTATCACCAATTAATTTTTCAGTTTGTTGATGAGTGATTAATAAATTAGTGTAAAGTCCCAACGGAGCTCCTGCTTCAATAAAAATATTTTTAATGGCAATGGCGCATTGCGGTACGTTCATAGCATGTTTAATTAAAACAGTATTGCCAATCATGATATTAGGTGCTGCAAAACGAGCCACTTGATAAAAAGGAAAATTCCAAGGTTGAATACCTAGTAAAATCCCAACAGGACTGCGGCGTATAAGCGCTTTTCCATGCACAGGGTTTAAAATTCTATCTGCCAAAAAAGCATCAGAATTTTTAGCATAATAATCAAAAATCTCTGCACTTAATTTGATTTCACCCTCGGCATGAGACAACAATTTGCCCATTTCTAGAGTAATCATTTGAGCTAATTCTTTCTTTTTTGCTCTTAATAAACCAGACACGGTATAGAGCAATTGCGACCTTGTTTGATAGTCTGTTTTCTTCCATTCATCAAATGCTAATGACGCATTGGTAACTGCTTTATCAACCACTGCATCACTCATATCGTCGAATGATTTGATGACTTTATTGGTCGCTGGATTTATTGTTTGAAAGGTCATAATAGTTAATTATAAACGCTGCAACAGAATTGTTACAACGCTGCAAAGGTGAATCCTATCCAAGCTTTCATTGCTACATAATTTTGGAAATGAGTTACATCATTCACACATGAATAAATTAGTAGGAGCTGAATTTGTGATGAGTTGCCGTTTGGCGAAATAAAGTTGAAGCTAAAGTTCAGCTAAGTATATATCTAAGGTCTATTATTGTTCTGCCAACTCTTTTAGCTTTTTGTTCATGGCGTTGAAACCATTTATAGTATTATAGTCCAGCATTTTCTTAAATAAGGGCACAAGAATTCCTTTAAATTTTTCACTTTGTATAAAAGTGGTAGTGCCGTTTTTATTATCAATCAATTCAAATTTATGTTGCCCGTCAAACAATCCTGCAAACAGCAAATGCCCTAACCAACTAAATTCTTTGTTCACTTCATAAGTTAAAACTGTGGGTTTAAAAGTCATGCCTTTGGCTTCAGGTGGTTCAAGGTGAGCAATGATTTTATTGCCTACTTTCAATTCGCCATGTATTGATTTGATAAACGGATTCCAATCAGGATATTTTTCAAAATTGGTGAGTATTGACCATACTTTTTCAGGCGCTGTGTTGATTAAAATTTCGGTTTTGATTTCTTTTGCCATTGTTGTTAAATTTAAAAAAGTGATTAAAATAATTGTTGCTAAATACTTCATGCGTTGGTTGCTAATTGATGATGCAAAGGTTCAACCAACAAAAGTATTTTGCGCTTGACAAAAATCAAGAAATTATAACAAGGGTTTTTTTCTGATTCGGCTGAATGTTTCAGGCGTCATACCCAGCATGGAAGCAATGTATTGCAAAGGCACTTGATTGAATAACTCCCCGTTATGCTGATAAAAGAAATGATAGCGTTCTTCAGCTGTCATGGATAAGTGACTAAAAATCCTATCTTCTAACATAGTGAAGCAACGCACAATAAATAACTTTTCCAGTTCAGCCCATTTAGGCACTTCATCGCCTATTAATTGATAATCTTCTTTTGTGATGCTATACAATTCAGTATCGGCTAAAGCCTGAATTGTCCATCGGGAAGGTGTTTCAAATACAAAGCTCGATAAATCTGTTGTAAAATAACCTTTGGTCGAAATCCATTGGGTGATTTCTTTATCATCAGTTTTTACAAATATTCTTAAAAGCCCCGATTGAACAAAGCTTAATTTATCGCATCTGCGACCTGTTTTCAAAAGATAATCGCCCTTTTTTATAGTTGTCAATTGGAATAAAGAAACTATCGTTTTCAAATCCTTTTCATCAACCACACCAAAGTAAGAGGTGATATAGTGTTCGAGTTCTGTCATGCTTTATGGCTGTTTCTCTTTTATGCTTAATGCGCCTGATGGACATTTAGCCACAGTTGCTTTGATTTCATCGGTGGTGGCTTGCTCTATTTGTATCCAAGGCGATTCTTTGGGATGAAAAACAGTAGGCAAATGATGTACACAATTGCCCGAATGTATGCATTTGCCCGATTGCCACACCACCACAATTTCATCATTGCCATACTCTTTTGTTAGATT
>CAIQHW010000356.1 GCA_903871715.1 uncultured bacterium | reverse complement strand
CTACACCAAAAAATAAATTTCTTTTCATCATGAAAAATTAATGTTGATTGCCTTTTCCGTTTGATTGATAAGCTCCCATATCTGCACCAGGCAAAGTAATTTCATCAGCACCATAACGTGGATTTACAATTACACCATTATTGATAGGTGAAAATGCAGTAGAACCCTTGCCTATTGCTGGTGAAGAAGCTTGCAAATGAAAATCATAGGTGCCTACAAAACTTTCTACCTTAAAATCGAACATAGGCAATGGAAAATGCACAAACATTGGGTTATTAGCACTTAGCAAACTTGGTGCATTGTAAATAGCACCTTCTGTATAATTACTTGGTAAATAAGAAGTGTACAGTGGAAAATCTGTTAATTGAGGGTGTGTAGTATAAGAAGTCGGATAAAATTGATTTACTACAGAAAGTGAATCACCATAGTAATAGTGATTACCATAAGTTAAATTAAAAGTATCCGCTGGAGGATTGGGTACCACACGGAAACCATATTTACAGTTCACGATTAAATCATTGTATGAATAACCTTTTGCCCCTTCTTCATAATTGATGCTGCCACCACGACCAGTTGAACTACGGCGGTAACCAGAATTAATAATTGTATTATTGTAAATTGCAACGTTGGTTTGTATACTCCCTACCCCTTTGTTTGATGCTTTTGGTCCATTAGTAGCAATACCCATAAATACATTAAATGCAACGTTACCAACCGTACCTACTTTCATATTCAAACCTTCGCCACCTGTTTGTCCGCATTTTTCAAATGTATTACGCATGACATGAATTTTGCCACCGTAAGTTCTAATAGCATCATCAGCCGAACCATACAACCATGAATCTTCCATGATGAAATAACCATTAGGATTTTGAAATAAAATAGGATAAGATTTAGCATTGTTAGCCACGTTAGGAATAGATGGTGGACTTTTATGAAAAGCACCAGCAAATTGAACATGTGTCCATTTTAAAACTAATAAAGTACATCCAGTATCGCAACTAATGCCACACCATGTACCCAACAAAGCTTGGTCGGTTAAAGGATTTTGAGAGGTATTATCCGTTCTTACTGCAGCATCCATGGTTATAGTATTAGGGTTTGATTTTGTTCCTAAAGAAACCATAGCACCAAAAATATAGAACCCAAATTCGCCTTTTACATTTACATGTACACCATTTTGCAACCACAAAGTATCCCCTTTATTTACAATCACATTACCAGTCATGTTGTATGTTCTACCTACTTTCAAAGTACCTTTAATAGTGCCATAAATGTTAGTAGAGTCGCCGAAATCCACACCTGGGAAATGAGGTGCTTTGTAAAGCCGAACTACTTCGGATTTAGTGCAGCTTGCTACCAACATTGCTATGATAGCTAATCCGATAATACTATTTGTGAAAATATTTTTCATGCTTTTTGTTTTAGAATTTGTATTTAATACCAATAAAGAAACTTTGTTTTGAATAATCTTTTTGAACTAATATCCTGTCGGTTTGCGTTTGCAAAGGTACAAGTTGGCT
>CAIQHW010000355.1 GCA_903871715.1 uncultured bacterium | reverse complement strand
CATGCGAAGCATGATGAAAATGTTTCGGAGCAAGATGAAAACAATTCGCAGCACCATACGAGCCATGCGAAGCATGATGAAAATGTTTCGGAGCAAGATGAAAACAATTCGCAGCACCATACGAGCCATACGAAGCACGATGAAAATGATTCGGAGCAGCATGAAAATGATTCGAAGCACTATACCAGCTCTATTTTTTAATCTCAACCAATTATTAACAAACATAAAAATCCAATTAACATGAATTCGTATCAAAAAGCAAAGCAAGATGCCTTTGAGCGCATCCAACAATTCAACATTAGTTACAGTGCCGATATTGCCACTGCTAGTACTCGTTTGTAGCAGAGGATTAAAGCGTAGGAAACGAGTATTAAAGAAGCATTTTGTTTCCAACGAAAATAATCTAACAAAAGGGTGGTATAATTTCATCGCCTTTTCTTTGCGCCTTGGTGTGCAATCAAAGCCTCCTAAAATTAACACCATCGCCTTTACATTTTTTCAAATCGACCCTGGCTGGCGAAAGTCTAAGGTTGCGCATTGCGTTGACAATAAAAAAGTGATGGGTAAAAAATAGATTTTGAAAAGTAAAATTAAAGGCACACATTTGTGTGATTCATGTTCTTTCATTTTTTCACCCTCAAAAAAAATTATCATGCTAATAAGAAGTACAGCAGGCGCTTGTGCCAAATCGGGTATGCCATTGTCGCATGCCAAGTGTTTTCAACGAATTGCAAACGAAACCAATTGTGTAATAGCAAGCCGTTCGGTAGGTATTTATGCCACTGGCTTAATATTAGAAGGCTATGCTTCAAAAGGTTTTCATGTAAAATCTAAATCGTGCGATTGGGGACCAATGGCAGGCATGGTTTTAAGCGACCCTCGGTTTACCAAAGCAGGTTCAGGCACATACGATCTAGATTCGGGCAAAAGTTCGCAACGAGCCGAAAATCAAAAAGCAATTTTTAAAGAAGGTGCAGCCGAAGTGCAAGTGTTCATTAGCGACGAACGCCGCAACGAATTGGTAAAAATGGGTTGTATGGAACGGGCAGGGGGCAATATCAACGAACCTATTTATGCCGCCAAGGCACGAGGCAAAGATTCAAAACCTATGCGTTTTGTATTAAAAAGAGAAATGAATGCACCAGGTGCCAACGGACGACAATTATGGTCGGTATGGTATGCCAATGGCGAAACGCCATTAGTATCATCTGTTAAAACGGATACTAAATCACCTCCTGCCGATGGCGGGCTTTTTCCAGTAATGGCATTAACCAATCCACACACCAAAGCCGATACTTATAAAGCTGCTTTAACAGGCGATTACGATTTGTGGGCAGTGTTTCCACCAGCCAACAATGCGGTGTTGGGCAAGCCGACACAAGCCATGGCTGCAGCACAATTTCCTACACATGGTCAAACCTATGGACATCAAGTGAGTGGAAGAAATATTGACCAAAGACCAGTTGTAGGTTCGGACCGAACCGCCCAACCCATGAGTGCCTATATAAAGCAAGAAGACCCACACATGGGCAATATTACGCCACGAATAATTAACATAAAAAATAGGCTCAATGCTGCTATTTGTGCAGCTGGCTACACGGGTGGCGATATGGTGCATCACAGCGATGAAGTGGGCAGACCAAAATGTACCGAAGTGGAAATGAATTACATTGCGTTTATCCCCAACAAAACAGAAGCCCGATTTATAGCCAACATGACTGCCATGAACGAGTTTTTAAAAGAAGTGATGTTGGGCTACCACATTACCTTTAACCCAGGTTGGCAACGACAATTAGGTTTTAGCACATCAAGAGGTGGCAGTTATGAAGTGTAAATTTTAAACAATTTATACCAGCCAACAAAAGCATTTAAAGCCGAGCTGCAAAAAAATAATCACAACTTCGCCGAGGTTAGCCT
>CAIQHW010000354.1 GCA_903871715.1 uncultured bacterium | reverse complement strand
GCATTTGAATATGGCGCACCACCGCATGGTGGCTTGGCGTTTGGGTTTGACCGCTTAGTGGCGTTGTTGGGTGGCAGCGAAACTATTCGTGATTTTATTGCCTTCCCAAAAAATAATTCAGGCAGAGATGTGATGATGGATTCTCCATCAACCATTGATGAAAAGCAATTGAAAGAGTTGGGTTTGAAGTAAAATATCGTTTAGAATTATCTCAATCCATCCAACTTCGATTGCAAATCAGCTAATTGATTTTTCAAATTATCTATCTCTTTCGATTTTTTATTTTGGTTGTTGTGATTCTCATCCAAACTTTTATTGAGGTCTTTTATTTTATCTTCTAGTTTGCGTTGTTGCTTTACTAAATCATCCATATCGTCGTTGGCAGATTTTATTTTTTTACTCATATCCACCAAAGCTAAATTCAATTCGTAACGTTTGGTTTCATTAATCATGCTGTACAAAAAATCTTTAGCATGCCCAGCTTCATCGGGGTTTGCAGCCGAGGTAATAAAATTATTGTAGCCCTTAGAAGCAAAAATATACACTATCACATGCCCTCCGCTCGATTTTTTTACCTTGAAATAATAATCCATAGTGCTGCTGCTAATTTTACTCCAATTAGCTGCCAAACAAGTAATGAAGCCTTTTTTAGTACTTACTTTTAAGCCACCTTCGCTTGCTAAGCGTTGTTTCAATGCTCCTTCTACATTATCTACTGTACTTGGAATATCTATAGTAAAAGCATTTTGGTCGCCATCTATCCAAGGAGCTTTTTGCTCATCGGCTGTTTGTGCATTTGAAAAATTAAATACAAACATTAAAGCCAAGGCGGCAAATATTTTTTTCATGATTATTGAGTTTGACTTTTTAAAAATTAAAAGCGAAAAGTACGATTTCTATTTCACTTTAAAAAGAAAAGTTACTCTACTACTTCGTTTATTTTTTGTTGAATGTTGATAAATGATTTGATAGGATGATGGCTTTCCCAAATGGTGCCCAATAACGCAGCACCGTTGAATCCCATTTTTTTTAAAGCAGCAATATTTACTGCATTAACGCCACCCAAAGCAAATATTTTTTTGTGTTTGTTTTCTTTCAACCCCATTTCAATTTCATGTTTATCAAAGGCTGCATGATAGCCATGTTTGCTAATGCTATCAAAAATTGGGCTGATGAAATAATAATCAAACTCTTGATGGATTTTTATTTCCTCAAAAGTGTGTGTGCTAATAGAAAATGATTGTGTAGTTTTTATTTTTTGCTGAATCGTTTTTCTGTTTTCAAACTGATGCCTATTGATATGAAAACCGCCAACGTTATATTCATCCAACATTTCGGGGTATTGATGCAAAATAATTTTAGCATGAAATGCCGTAGGAATTTGCTGCAATAATATTTCAACCGCAGCCAAATCAGCATCTGGCTTGCGTAAATGCAATCGGAGCAAACCATGTTCAAAAAGCTGAATGATGATTTCATTTTCATTTTCAAAAAATTCGGAAGAGGTAATAACAGCTAATTCCATAATTATTTTCAGATTGGAAAATTAACAAAAAGTTGATATTGCGGCTAAAAAAAAAATTAACTTTGCGGTTCAAAATTTTATAACAATTCAAAATCAATTATGAAACGAATTTTACTTTTAGTTTTTTCGATGATTTTATTTTCGCAAACAAAAGCACAAACTATTTCTTGCACTGCTGCACACACACAAGGTACAGGCGCAGCAACTGTGTCGGGCATTATCGTGAATGGCTCTGAATTTGGAACCAGCACACGTTACTTGCAAGATGCCACTGGCGGCTTGGCTTTATATGGCTCGGCTTTAAGTTCATTGAATCGTGGCGACTCAGCAACTGTAAGTGGAACGCTTTCGACATTTAGTGGTTTGTTAGAATTAGGTACACCAACTATTGTAAGTTCTTCGACTGGTCATAATTTACCAGCGCCACTTGTAATTTCAGCCGCTACTGGCTTTACAATTGCTAACGAAGGTATGTTGGTGCGATTAAATGGTGTAACATTTAGCAGTACAGGTACATTTGCTGGCAGCACTAACTATATGTTTACACAAGGTTCAACGACCGAAGATGTGAGGGTTAACACAGCCAGCAACTTGGTAGGTACAACTATTCCATCTGGTCCTGTAAACATTGTTGGTGTATTAAGCGAAAACGCTTCCAGCGGCGGTGCTACTGTATTTCAATTGTTGATTAGAGATATCAACGATATTATTTACAATGGCAATCCACCAATTATTACTACCCCCTTGTTGCAAACTAACATTACCCAAAATTCTTTTACAGTAAGTTTCAATACACAATCTAATGGCAATACTATTATTAAATATGGTACTACACCTACTAATTTAAACATGACTGCTAATAGTTCCACCATGACCACCACACATTCCTTGAACCTTACCAGTTTAACACCAGCTACTATTTATTATGTTCAAGGGCTTTCGGTTAGTGCTACAAACGATACTTCAAAAAGTGCTGTAACAGCTATGGCTACTGTATCTACATCAAGTGGTTCTATCAAAATTTATTTCAACAATCCTGTTGATGCTAGCAAAGCAGTTTATGGTCATGTAGCGCAATATGTAAATAATGCTTTTGCAGACACTTTGAAAGCTTATATTGGCAGAGCAACGAATTCAATTGATATTGCCATTTACAATTTGGATAATAATTTAGGGATCATCAATGCTGTAAATGCAGCCACAACAAGAGGTGTAGCCGTAAGAGTAATTTGCGATGCAGGCGTTAGTCCTTCTGTTTTCAATGCTTTTACTACTACTAATAAAATTCAAGCGCCTGCCCCATCTACCACTTATGGTATTATGCACAACAAATTTATGGTTATAGATGATGGCAACCCATCATTAGCAACTGTAATTACAGGTAGCACCAATTGGGGAGTGCAAGAAATTAATCAAGATAAAAACAACATGGTGATTATTCAAGACCAATCTATGGCACACGGCTACACAATTGAGTTTAACGAAATGTTTGTTGGTGGCGCATTTGGTGCATCTAAATTAAACAACACACCACACGAATATATTATTGGCGGAAAAAGAGTAGAACAATATTTTAGCCCAACTGATGGCGTCAATTCACAAATCATGAAACACATCGCCACAGCTAATTACGATTTCTACTCTGGTTTAGAAATTTTCACTTTTAAAAATATTGCCTATACTATTGTAGATTCCGCTTTCACTAAAAATGGTGCATTTTGCGCAGGAATTGTAAGTGATTCAAGTGCAACAAACGGCGGTGCAGTATTTACTGAATTGTATAATCATGCTGGCGGAAAAGAATTAGTTAATCCATCACCTAGCGGAATTATTTTTCATCACAAATATGGTATCATTGACCCTAATGATGCTTGCAGCGACCCAACTGTAATCACAGGTTCGCACAATTGGAGTTCATCAGCCGATACAAAAAATGATGAAAATACTTTGATGATTCATGATTCTACTATTGCTAATTTATATTACCAAGAATTTTCACAACGCTTTACCGATTATGGCGGCACATTAACCGCAAAGGCATACAAAGCTTGTGGTGGCGGCACTATTGGTGGTGGAATCGACAACGTGAACAATACTATTGCAGTGCAGTTATTTCCAAACCCTTCGCAAGATAATTCTACATTATTGTTGAATGAAAATGCTGGAAGCAAAGGTGTGGTAAGCATTTGTGACATCGCAGGTAAAGAATTGATGCACATTAATTTCAACAATCAAAACAGAATTGAAATGGCTTCTGCCAATTTACAAAGTGGTATTTATTTAGTAAATGTAAACACCGAAAAAGGACGAACTACTTTAAAATGGGTGTTGAATAAATAATCCAAAAACGTTTTTATTAATCCCACCTACTTAAAAAAAATAAAAGTAGGTGGGATTTTTTTTTGTTGCTTTGCAAATTCCTTTTTGAAAAACAACTGCATGAAATTTTTTGGTTTTCTTTTTTTTCTATTCACACTTTTCACCTTACAAGCCTTTGCCCAAGAACCTCCCAAAACTATCACAGCCGATACAGTTGTAAAAAAAACCACCGACAAATTTTTTCTTCGTTCATTTCCAATTGTATTTGTTCGCCCAGAAACTGGCTGGGGTGGCGGTTTAGCAGGCACTACCAATTTTAGTTTAAATGGCAGAGATGATAAAACACCAGCTTCACAAATTAATTGGGTGTTGTCGTACACCGAAAACAAACAGTTTTTGGCGTTGATGCCTTTCAATTTGTATTTTAAAAACAGAAAATTTTATAGCGAAGGCGAATTAGATCTTACCAATTTTTCTTGGGATTATTGGGGCAATGGCAATGTTACAAAAGATGAAGCGGAAAAATTTTCGACCAATTACAAGCGGCTCATTTTTAATTTAATGACAAAAATTTCAGGGAAATTATTTGGTGGATTAAAATTTGAAGCGGATGATTTTCCCAATTTTCATGTAGATAATCCAACTGGTTTATTAGCTACTAACACCAGTATTGAAGGCAGAAACGGCGGTTTTTACAAAGGTGTAGGCACTGAAATGCTATACGATACCCGAGATAATATTTACTCGGCTGAAAAAGGCTGGATGATTGATATGGTTTATCTTTATTGGAATAAATTTTTGGTAGGCGATGCTGAATTTCATCGCCTATTTATTGACGCCATGAATTTTAAACGAATCAATAAGAAGGTGGTATTGGCTTTTGATTTGAATTTACAAATGAACAACGGCACAGCAGTGCCGTTTACTGAGTTATCACAACTCGGTGGCAGCACCATTATGAGAGGCTTATACGAAGGCAGATATAGAGATATTTTTTTGGCAAACCTATGTATTGAAAATCGTTTTAGAATCTACAAACGGTTTGGTGGCGTGGTGTTTGGCAACGTGGGCGAAGTATCCAATCGCATACAAGATTACAATTGGCGCTATGTGCGATTTACTTATGGCGGTGGTTTACGATACTTATTAAATTCCAATGAACGCATCAATGTGCGATTGGATGTGGGTTTCGGACCGAACACGCAAGGCACTTATTTAACAGTTGGCGAAGCATTTTGATGAATTGCAAAATTGTATTTCAAAACCTTACATTTGCGTTTTCATTTTTCATAAATTATGCTCATCGAAAAATTAATTATCATCAGCGGTGTTATTGGTGCATCATTAGGCATTGCCATGTACTCTACTTTGTTAGAAAGAAAATTAGCAGCATGGCTACAAGACCGCATTGGTCCTAATCGTGCAGGTCCAGGAGGTATGTTGCAACCTTTAGCCGATGGCGTAAAATTATTTTTTAAAGAAGAATTTATTCCTGCCAGTGCCAGCAAATTTTTGTTCATCATGGGTCCAGCAATAGCCATGCTATTGGCTTGCATGGGCGGCGCAGTCATTCCATGGGGCAGCACTTTAGAAGTTGGTGGCAGAATAATTCCATTGCAAATTGCCAATATTAATGTGGGTGTGTTGTTTATGTTTGCCGTGGTTTCTTTAGGTGCTTATGGCATTATGATTGGCGGTTGGAGCAGTAACAATAAATATTCGTTGATGGGTGCAATCAGGGCAGCTTCACAAATCATCAGCTACGAATTGGCTATGGGATTGAGTTTAATTGCCTTGTTAATGATTAATGGTT
>CAIQHW010000353.1 GCA_903871715.1 uncultured bacterium | reverse complement strand
GTAAAATTATCGGTTTTTACACAAGTTGTAATTGAAGCTTTTACATCGGCCCAATTGGCATTTGGATATTTTTGTAAATATAAAGCTACTACACCACTTACTGTAGGAGCTGCCGCTGATGTACCTTTGTGAGGTGAGTGTAAAGAATCAGCCGAAATATTGTTGATATACTTTGTCGTATTCATTGAATAGGTTATCAGATACAAATCATCGGCAGCTTGTGTCCATTCGCCACTGGCTGCAATATCAGGTTTTTGAGCACCAGTTCGTGTTGGTCCTTTGCTACTGGTGTGATAAATAATACCTGGGGTGTGGCTATCGCACACATAATTATTGCCTTGCCAAGTGATAAAAGAATTTCGATTTAAATAATTTGCTACTGAAATTACTTTTGGCGAACAATTCCAATCGCCCACAATTGTTTTTTCGGTATCGGGCAAAATATATTTTACCATATCGGGCAATTGTGAAATGCTCGGCAAGCCCGTATTCATCATAGCTGATGTGCCAGTGTAGCTGGGATGACTCCATATATCCAACTTGCCATTTCCTTTGGTCATGAATCGCCAAGCGTAGTTGGTAAACGAATCGCAAGTAACACCAAAGTACATAAAATAATGTCCGTTTTGCTTTTCGCAATACGATTCTAAAACACCCAAACGCAAGCCAGCAGCGTTTTTGATGGTGTCATATCTTGTAAATGAAGTTTGACTGTTCATTTGATAATCGGTTAAAACATTCATCCATTTTGTTCTTGGCAAATGAAGGAACGGATTGGTATAATCAGCCCCAATAGCAAATTGCGCATTGTTCCAATCGGCATAATCGCTAAACAATTCAAAGTACATCACATGTTGCCCACCTGCCGAAAATTCATTAAAATAGGTGTATGCTGAATCGCTTGGAATGGTGTACCCTAAATGAATATATTTTCCACCGGCATTGCCAGCGGCATTTACAAAAGCCCTACCAGCTTGGGCTGTGAGCAAATTTTCAATGGTTTGCGAAGCCAAATCTGTTCCATCGTGCGAACCTGCATAAGTGCCAATGCTGGCATTTATGACGCATGGTTTGCCCAATGCAGCTGCTTTTGCAAAAATGTAAGCAGCACCATCAGCCACACAAGTTTCGGTGCTGTTGCCTGTAATGCCTTGCATATCTATGCCCACAAAAATAATATCAGCGTTGGGTGCTATTGCTCTGTAATTGCTGTGTTTTTGGCTATTGCCACAAGCTGTGCCTGTGGTTAAAGTGCCATGACCATAATAGGTTAAATCAGGTTGATAAGTAGGAATGGTGTGGTTGTTAATGGCTGTACTATCCCAATCTTTTCCATAGCCATAAGGCATAGGATGTGCACCGCTACTGGTATCGTGCTGATTCCACAAATATTTTATGCGGCTATGACCATTGGCTAATTTAAAATCGGGGTGATTAAAATCTAATTGATAATCTAAAATACCTACTATTACACCCGTGCCATCATAACTTTGTGGAAGCGGTGCAGTACCGCTTTGAACGGCGTTTACATTGTTGTTGATATTAGCTTGGTCGTCCATTGTTTGCAATTTGTAATAAGGCAATTCTACTCTGTCATACCAATTGCCAAAAATAAATTGCTCATAATTTTTTGATGGTAAAACCACCGAAGCCACATCGCCTACGGCATATTTAAATCTACCGCCCAATCGTTTCACTTCGCTTTTTATCAATTCTACATTTCCTTTTACAAACAGTGAATAATTTTGCGGTTGTTTAAAATTTAAATGCGCTGCAAACTGCGGATGCACTTGTGCTTTAGCAGTTTGGTAAACAAACATCATGCTAATAAAACAGAATAATAAAGACGTTTTTTTAAACAGCCACATCATTTGAAAAAGTTTTGTTGATGAAATAATTTTCAAAAACTAAAGATGGCAAAATCAAAAACTTTTTTGCTCCGTTAAAAGTAGTATTTAGTTCAGTAATTGGGCGTAAAATAATTGTTACTCTACCACCATTTTGCCTCTGCCTATATTTTTACCACTTTGTTTTAGTTGATACAAATAAACGCCAGCCGCTAAATTATTGCGGTTGATGGTAAATTGATTAGCCGCCACTTTTTGTTTCAAAACCACTTCGCCTAAAACATTCGTCATTTCAAAATCTACATCAGCAGTGCTTTTCAAGCCTGTGATAGAAATGGTGGCGAATTGATTAAATGGATTGGGCGCAATGTTGATTTGTGGTAAACTGCCATCTACAACATTGTCAATTCCAAGTGAATAATCAACCGTATTCACTGTGGTGTTGGTTACTACCGCAGCATTGAAATCGAAATAAATATTGGCGGTATTGTTAATAGTTGTGCCTTGCGATAAACCAGCCAAAGGTTTTATTTTGTATTGCAAATAGCCATGGCTGTGGGCTTGGTCGTGTGTGCTATCGGGC
>CAIQHW010000352.1 GCA_903871715.1 uncultured bacterium | reverse complement strand
TGTACACGAAAAAAATCCGCTGGGAACCATTGGTAGTGTGGGTTTGATAAAAAATATTGACACTGATTATGTGTTGGTGCAAAATGGTGATTTAATTACCAATATTGATTACGAAGCATTTTATAATCATGCTCGTAAAACAAAATCGGCGGTTTCGGTTGCAACCGTTCCATACACCGTTGATGTGCCATTTGCTATTTTAGATTTAGATAAAAAGCAGCAAGTACGCAGCTTGCACGAGAAGCCACGATACACTTATGAAGCCAACGCAGGCATTTATTTAATTCACAAATTGGCTTTGAAAATGATACCGCACCAGCAAGTTTTTAATGCCACCGATTTAATTCAGGCAGCAATTGATGCCCAAAAAAAAGTAAGTACATTTCCTATAATCGGCTACTGGACTGATGTTGGGCGCATGGAAGATTTTGTAAAAGTGCAACACGATATTCAAATGGTGTTTGGCAAAGACAATTAAAATCGAAATTTTTAGAACGATTTGCAACCACCTACATCATTGTAGCGATGCTGTTCGGTAAAGCAATCATAGTACAAAGCAATGCTTACATTGATGGTGAAAATGCAGTACCAATCTTTGGTTGAAGAGTTGCCACGATTTTGCCCTGTTGGGTCGTTGTTGGGATATTTATAAGAACCTCTGTAAGCCGCTTTCACGGCAGCTTCGCCTTTTTCTTGCAACAAAATTGCTGGCGAAACATAAGTGGTGCTTACATCATCCAAATAATCGGTAAAAGTTTTTCGCATCGCCAATTCGGCACCCAGAATAATTCTTTTTGCAGGAATAAATTTTATGCCGACACCAACAGGGATGCCGATTTGTGTAAGTGAATACATTTTTCTATCAGGACATTCAGGCAAGCCTTCGCCTTCTGTACTTAATGAGTGCAAATCGCCAAAGCCATTTGCTTGTGGTTGAAACTTGAAAAGTGCCACACCTGCTGTGATGTAGGGCGACCAATTATACTGACGACAAACTGTAAATTCGGGATAGGCATATTCAGCCATTAATGCATATTCTTTTAAAGGTGAGAAAAATCGAAGGTTTCGGGGTTTTAATGCTGCTTTATTGTAAGCATCATCACCCGAAATTTGTCCTTTGTTGTACATCAATTTTACTGCCCAGTTTCTGCCACGTTGATAACGAATAAAGGCACATAAATCTTGGTGCATATTTTTCAGTTGAAAAAATCCTTTCGATAAGTCGCCATAGTAGTGGCTTTCGCCGTATCCACCACCAATTTCAAACGAAGAATAAATTTTGTGAGGTTTTTCAGTTTTTATTAAATCGCTTTTTTGCGCAAAAGAAAATGTGCTAAAAATGGTTGCAAAAAAAAGTGCGATGATTTTTTTCATTGTTCAAATTTACAGCGATTTGTTGTTTATTTTACTTTCGTTTTTTTACACAAAATTATTTTTCTAAAAAGCTTTTTTTTGAAATGAAAAAAATTGGAGTTGCTCTTAGCGGCGGCGGTGCACGTGGGTTTGCACACATTGGTTTGCTGCAATTATTACATGAATTAAAGATCGAAGTGATAGCAATTTCGGGCGTTAGTGCAGGTGCAATTGTGGGTTCATTTTATGCAACAGGTTTTGCACCAATGGATATTTTGAAAATTTTAAAAGAAAATTCTTACTTGAGTATCAAAAATATTTTGTGGCGAAAAGATGGATTTTTTTCGTTAGAACCTT
The DNA here is from genome assembly GCA_903871715.1 of uncultured bacterium. Lineage (GTDB taxonomy): Bacteria > Bacteroidota > Bacteroidia > Chitinophagales > CAIODY01 > CAIODY01. Next base: position 6,861 of record CAIQHW010000352.1, on the reverse strand, counting down.
TGTTAAAAATTTTGCAAAAAAACATTGCACACAATCAATTTGAATTGTTGCTAAAAAAATTATTCATCACAGCAACCGATCTTCAAAATGGCAACAGCACTGTATTTCAAAGCGGTGAAATTTTTTCGGCAGTGATGGCTTCGGCGACAATTCCTGTAATTTTTGAACCTGTAGAAATCAACCAAATCAAATTTGTAGATGGTGGATTGTTGAATAATTTAAACGCTGAAATTTTGAAAAATGAATGCGATTTTATCATTGGCAATCATGTCAATAAATTAAATCAAGAAATAAATTTTAGCAGCAAAATTAATTTGCTCGAACATTGTTTTCATTTATCCATTGCCCACAAAGTGTATGAACAATCGAAGTTTTGCGATATTTTTATCGAACCCGATTTGCACAATTTTAAATTGTTTGATGCCGAACATGCTGATGAAATTTTTAAAATTGGTTATAACGAAGCCATAAAATTTAGAAATGAATTAATGGCTTTAAAATCATAAAACAGCTTGAAAGCATTGCTGAATAAGCATTTGCACAAATCAATCCAATATTTTCGGCATCAAATGCTCCTCAATTAATTTGTGAAAAGTAAAAGGTTTTTGTTTGCGCCATTCAATTTCTTCATCAGGATGAGTGAACATTACAAAGTTAGGAATACCAGCTTTTTTAATTTCTTTCATCACATGCTCACGGAAGTTGATACCTGCAATCCAGCCACCATGCTCGTTTACATCTTCGTACCATTCTTCATAATAACAATCATCGCTGAAATGAAAATTCAAAACATTTTCGCCTAACAACACAAATTTGTAAATTCCTTTTGCCATAAAAGCATCGGCAATATCACGTTTCAAATACATAATGTCGTTGGTGATTGCATCATTCCATTCGCCTAAAAATTCCATCACCACAAAATGTTTTTCATAATCAGCATACAACACTTTTAGGTATAAAGTTGGCGACCCAAATTGATCCCACTGTGGATGCACGTAATAATTGTAAATGGTGTTGGTGTATTCAAATTCGCTGTGTTCAGCACCAAAGAAAGGACTGCGTTCGTCTTCTTCCGAAACGTAGATGTCAAGCCAGTTGTAAAAAGGTTCTATAGAATGCATTTGTCAGTTTATAAAGTTCGTAAAGTTTTATAAAGAACTTGAAATGTAATACTGATTTTGTTTTCTTAAAAGAAAATAGCTAAAGCGAATAAAAAATAAACTACGAAACAAAGAATGTTATGAACAAAAATCAATCTTTTAATAGAAATATTTTCAGGTCGAGAAATTATTAGAAATGGTAATGATGGACTAAAACTTGAGAAGCCAGCCCAAACAAAAATAGAGTCATTTTGAAATAAGGAATCCTTAGTGCCAGAAGTTTTTAATTTTCGATACTTACGATAAACAATGGTAATGAACAAATTTGTTAGAATTATTAACCCTAAAATCAGTAAACCTTTTCTTTCGTAACTCATTGAATCTTGTATTTAATTTTCAAATTGCCACATTTTCAAATTAATTTCAACTCATTCGCTCTGCGATGAGTTCCGCAATATCCTTCAACTCAATTTGCGCTTCTGCATTTTTTTGTTTTACGCCATCTTCCCACATAATCATACAAAACGGACAAGCAGCAGCAACCGTTGAAGCACCTGTTGCTATTGCTTCTTCAGCCCTTGCCACATTTATTCGCTTATCGCCAGGTTCATCTTCTTTAAACATTTGTGCACCGCCAGCACCGCAACACAAACCATTGCTGCGGCAACTTTTCATCTCCACCAAATCAGCATCTAATGCTTCTAAAACTTTTCTTGGTGCTTCGTAAATATTATTGGCTCTGCCCAAATAACACGAATCATGAAAAGTAATTTTCTTTCCTTTCATCGAACCACCTTCCTTAATTTTTATTTTTCCTGCATCAATTAATTCTTGTAGAAATGTGCTGTGGTGGCTTACTTCATAATTTCCACCCAAAGCGGAATATTCATTTTTCAAAGTATTGAAACAATGCGGACAAGTAGTAACAATCTTTTTGATGTTGTAATTATTCAGCGTTTGAATGTTCTGGTACGCCAACATTTGAAACACAAACTCATTCCCAGCTCTACGTGCAGGGTCGCCCGTGCAAGCTTCTTCGCTGCCCAAAATGGCAAACGAAACACCCACTTTATTCAGAATTTCTGCAAACGATTTAGTGATGCGTTGCACTCGTTGGTCAAAACTTCCAGCACAACCAACCCAAAATAAAATTTCAGGAGATTCGCCAGCAGCAAACATTTCACTCATTATTTTTACTCCCATAATTTATTTTTTTTGGAACGCAGATGACGCTGATTGTTATGATGATTTAAGATTAAATCCATTTTAATCATAAAAATCTGCGCAATCAGCGTTCTATGATTTAATCCAATTCGCTCGGTCTTCATTTGAAAATTTCCAAGGGGCCTGATTGTTTTCCATATTGCCAAACATCATCGCCCATTCGTTAGGCACATTACTATCTTCCATCACCAAACTTCGGCGCAATTCCAAAATAATATTCAACGGACTAATTAATATCGGACACTGCTCTACGCAAGCGTTACAAGTGGTGCATGCTCTTAATTCTTCCACCGAAACATAATCGCCCAACAATGTTTTATTGTCGGTAAAATCCATTCCATGTTTATCAATATTGTTGCCCACTTCTTCCAATCTGTCACGAGTATCCATCATGATTTTTCGTGGTGATAATTTTTTCCCAGTTTGATTAGCAGGACAAGCAGCCGTGCATCTGCCGCATTCGCTGCAACTGTAAGCATCCATCAAACTTTTCCAGCTTAAATCTTTCACATCTTTCGCGCCAAATTTCATGGAAGCCTCATCAGCAGGGAATTCCGAAGCTCTTTCGGGTTGAAATGAAAGCACCACTTCTTTTTGAATAGAAACCATATTTTCCATTTGCCCAACAGGATTTAATCGTGCAAAAAAAGAATTTGGGAAAGCTAAAATGATGTGCAAATGTTTACTGTAAGGCAAATAATTTAAGAAAGCAAAAATGCCTGCAATGTGAAACCACCAACAAGTTCGTTCGATGACTTCTAATGTTTCATTATTGAATTTAAAAGGTAGCAAAACAAAAGATGCTACATAAAATGAAACAACTCCACCATCAAAATGTTGGTAATTATCTAACTTGTAATCCAAGGAAAAAATGAAATCACAAGCATTCATTGTCAAAAACAAAGTCATCAAAACAATTTCGGTAATCAAAATAATATTGGCATCACGGAATGGAAAACCTTTCAATTCAGGCTTTGTGAAGCGATTGACTTTTGTGATATTTCTTCTGGTTAAAAAAACAGCACAACCAACAATTACTAAAACCGCTAAAATTTCAAAACAAGAAATCAGAATGGAATAAAGTCTTGTGCCTAAAATTGGCAAGAACAAACGATGGGTTCCTAAAATTCCATCTAAGAAAATTTCTAAAATTTCAATATTGATAATGATAAATCCTGCATAAACAAAAAAGTGCAAAACAGCTACCAACGAGTTTTTGAACATTTTCTTTTGCCCCAATGCAAACAGCATCATATTCTTCCAGCGCAGATTCGGATTGTCATTCAGCTTTTCATCTTTGCCCAATAAAATATTGCGACGAATGCTCATTACTTTTTTTGTAAAAAAATAAATTGCCACCGCAGCCAAAAAAACAAAAAGTATTTGTTGAATCATTTTTTGAAATTTTTCAGAAGGCTAAAATAAAAACAGAATCTTTAGAGCTACAACATTTCTTTTTTATTTCGGTTTTCAAAGTTTTGTGTTTTCTAAATTTTAACTTTGCATTTCTCAAAAAAAATTATGTCGAACAATCCACAACGCTATTTAATTACTGCCGCTTTGCCTTATGCCAACGGACCAATTCATATCGGGCATTTGGCGGGCTGCCATTTGCCTGCCGATATTTATGCTCGATTTCGCCGCATGCAAAATCATGAAGTTTTATTTATTTGCGGCACCGATGAACATGGCGTCCCTATTACGTTAGCGGCTCGAAAAGAAAACACAACACCGCAAGCTGTGGCAGATAAGTATCATGAAATCATTGATAAAGCTTTATACAAATTTGGAATTTCGTTTGATAATTTTTCACGAACAACATCAGAAGTTCACAGAGAAACTGCAACTGATTTCTTTCTGGATTTGTACAACAAAAATTTGTTTGAAGAAAAAACTGAAGAACAATTTTACGATGAAGACAATAAGCAATTTTTAGCCGACCGATACATCATGGGCACTTGCCCGAAATGCGGCAATGATAGGGCTTATGGTGACCAATGTGAAAAATGTGGCAGCACTTTAAATCCACGTGATTTAATTAATCCGCATAGCACCATTTCATCGAAACCATTGGTGATGAAAGCAACAAAACACTGGTACATTCCATTGGATAAATATGAAGGTTGGTTGAGAGAATGGATTTTAGTTGGACATAAAGATGATTGGAAAACAAATGTATATGGTCAGTGCAAAAGCTGGATTGATGGCGGTTTGCAGCCACGAGCTGTAACCAGAGATTTAGATTGGGGCGTTCCAGTTCCGTTGCCAAATGCCGAAGGAAAAGTTTTGTATGTGTGGTTTGATGCGCCAATCGGCTACATTTCAGCTACTAAAGAAATTACTCCTGATTGGAAAAAATTCTGGTGTGATGAAAAAACACATCTGGTTCATTTCTTAGGAAAAGACAATATTGTGTTCCATTGCATCATATTCCCAACAATGCTGAAAATGCACGGTGATTATATTTTGCCTGAAAATGTGCCAGCTAATGAATTTTTAAATTTAGAAGGAGATAAAATTTCAACTTCAAGAAACTGGGCAGTTTGGTTACATGAATATCTGGAAGAATTTCCTGAGCAACAAGATGTGTTGCGTTATGTATTAGCTGCTAACGCACCTGAAACCAAAGACAATGATTTTACATGGAAAGATTTTCAAGACCGCTGCAACAGTGAGTTGGTGTCAGTTTTAGGAAATTTCTTTAACAGAACAATAGTGTTGTCGCAAAAATTTTGTGGCAGTAAAATTCCAAAGCGTCATGATGATTTAGCTACAGAAACTGAAAAGAATATGTGGTTAGAATTTAATGCGATTAAAAAGCGCATGGAAGAATCTATGAGTCAGTATCGCTTACGTGAAGCGCTGGCAGAGATGATGAATGCTGCACGATTGGGCAATAAATATCTTACAGAACAAGAGCCTTGGAAAAAAGCAAAAGACGATGTGTATGTGGGTGAAAATGATTTTGAGCAATTGCAAAATAAATATCGTGTGGAAAATTGCTTGCATCATTGCCTGCAGTTATCAGCGAATCTGGCGATTTTGATGTATCCGTTTATGCCATTTACAGCAAAGAAAATTTTGTTGCATTTCAATATTTCAAAACGAGCCAACGAATTATTAAAATGGGAAAACGCTGGCAGAATGGACTTGTTGAGCGTTGGCTATCCAATCAACAATCCAGTTTTGTTGTTCAGAAAAATTGAAGATGAAGAAATTCAGCTGCAAGTTGAAAAGTTAAAAGTTAGTAAAGCAAATTATTTAGCAGCAAATGCTCCTGCAAAAGTTGTTGAGCCGATTAAACCTGAAATTACTTTTGATGATTTTGCAAAAATGGATTTGCGAATTGGAACAATAGTAGAAGCTGAAAAAGTGCCGAAAGCTGATAAATTAATGAAGCTGACTGTTGACTTAGGGTTTGAAAAAAGAACTGTAGTGAGCGGCATTGCATTGCATTACAAACCCGAAGAAATTATTGGGCAGCAGGTAACCTTACTTTGCAATTTAGCGCCACGAAAAATGAAAGGCATCGAAAGCCAGGGCATGATTTTAATGGCAGAAGATGCAGATGGTAAATTGAAATTCATGATGCCGAATAGTAAGACGGAGAATGGAAGTGGGGTGAGTTAATTAGGAATTTTGAAGATGAGAGGAATTGAAAATTGCAACAAAAAATCATTATAAAATGAAAATAAAACTGCTCAACAATAAAAATTTAATCACTATTATTTTAGTTATTGTTGCCATTATTTCATCTATCATTACTGCCACAAACGGTGGTGATTTTGATATTTATTTAGATGCTGCCCGAAAATTACAAGCTGGGCAAAACATCTACAAGCCGCCATTCATCGATGGTTTGCAATATTTTTACAGCGTATTTTTTGCATTAATTTTGATTCCATTTTCATCACACGTTTTTATTGCCGAAATATTTTGGTCCATCTTTTCTTACTTTTTATTGTATCGCACTTTCATTTTAATCAAACAATATTTTGATTTTTCAATTCTTACCAAAAAGCAACAAGCGATTTGGATAGTTGCAGTTTTGTTTTTTTCGTTGCAATTTATCATGTACAATGTGGCAATGATTCAAGTTACTTTCTTTTTGCTATGGGCAATTTTCGAATCGTTAAATTTTCTTTTTAAAGGAAAATATATTTGGTGTGGTTTATTGTTGGGCTTGGCAATCAACTTCAAAATAATGCCCATTTTATTGCTCCCATTTTTATTTTATCGAGGTTATTTCAAAGCACTTTTCGTTACCACTTTTACTGTTATTTTGTTACTTGTTTTGCCGTCCATTTTTATTGGATTTCACTACAATCAATTTTTGCTTTCCGAATGGTGGTAGGTCATAAATCCGAGCAATAAAGAGCATTTATTTGAAACTGGAATTGGCACACACAGCCTTGTGGCATTGATTCCTGTGTATTTAACCGACACAGTTGGCGAAATGAATTTTAGAAGAAATTTTATAAACTTGAGTTCACAAAATGTAGAATTGATAATCAATTTATCGCGATTATTTATTTTG
>CAIQHW010000351.1 GCA_903871715.1 uncultured bacterium | reverse complement strand
GGCGAATCTACCGAAAATGATGTAGAAGCCGCTTACAAAAAGGCTTTGCAAGCAATTGAAGATTTAGAATTTAAAGCGACACTCAATAAACCCGAAGATAGTTTTGGTGCAATTTTAACCATCAATGCTGGTGCAGGTGGCACTGAAAGCTGCGACTGGGCTGGCATTTTGATGCGTATGTATTTGCGCTATGCCGAAAAACAAGGCTACAAAATTTCGGAAATGGATTTGCAACAAGGCGATGTGGCTGGAGTAAAATCGGCTACGTTTGAATTTGAAGGCGAATTTGCTTATGGTTTTTTAAAGGCTGAAACTGGCGTGCATCGCTTGGTTCGCATTTCGCCGTTTGATTCAAATGCACGAAGACATACTTCTTTTGCCAGTATTTCGGTTTACCCAATGGTAGACGATACGATTGAAATTGAAATCAAACCTGCTGATATCGAAATGCAAACTTCACGAAGTGGCGGTGCTGGCGGACAGAACGTGAATAAAGTGGAAACAAAAGTTCAGCTCACTCACATTCCAACAGGAATCGTTGTGGTGTGCCAGGCAGACCGTTCACAGCTTGGCAATAAAGAATTAGCGATGAAAATGTTGAAGAGCAAATTGTATGAATTGGAATTGCAAAAACGCAATGAAGAACGCGATAAACTAAACGCTACAAAAAAGAAAATTGAATGGGGAAGTCAGATTCGGAGTTATGTTCTGCATCCTTATAAATTGATTAAGGACCACCGAACTGATTATGAAGTAGGCAACGTGCAACCTGTGCTGGATGGGGAGTTGGATGGATTCATCAAAGCATTTTTGATGATGGAAGCGGAAAATAACTAGGAAAAACATCGTCAAAAAATGTTTTCAAAAAAAATCAATTCTACTACATTTGCAATTCTTTTTTAAAAACAAAAGTCATGGGAAGAATATTTGAAACACGAAAGCATAAAATGTTTGCCCGTTGGGATAAAATGGGCAAAGCATTTACTCGTATAGGCAAAGAGATAGCAATTGCTGTAAAAGCTGGTGGTCCCGACCCCGATGCCAATGCAAAATTGCGTACGATTATTAAAAATGCAAAGGCATTGAATATGCCCAAAAATACGATTGATGGTGCTATCAAACGAGCAGCTAGCAAAGACACGGCCAATTATGAAGAGGTTACTTTTGAAGGCTACGGCGTAGGCGGTGTGGGCATTTATGTAGAGTGTGCCACAGATAATAACACCCGAAGCGTAGCCAACATTCGTTCTTATTTTACGAAATTTGATGGTGCGTTGGGTAAAAGCGGCTCATTGGATTTTATTTTCGAGCGAAAAGGTGTTTTTAAAATTAAAAACGAAAACATCAACGCCGAAGAATTGGAGTTTGAATTGATTGATTTTGGCTGCGAAGAATTTATGTTTGATGATGAAAATGGTTTGATAATTTTTTATACCCCATTTGCCGATTTTGGGCGCATGACAAAAGCACTAGAAGATAAAAATATAAACGTTGTAAGTGCAGAGTTGCAGCGGATTCCGAACAGTTTAGTAGACTGTGATGAAGCCACAGCCGAACGAGTTTTAGCTCTAGTAGATAGAATTGAACAAGATGATGATGTGCAACAAGTATTTCACAACATGAAATAGGAAACAATTAGCAGTGAATCAAAAAAGTAAAAACAGCCTCAAAAAAACATTTTG
>CAIQHW010000350.1 GCA_903871715.1 uncultured bacterium | reverse complement strand
TACAAAACCCCCCTTGCCACCTTTATATGGGGGAGTGGCAGCAGGAATTAATTTCAACTGACCGATAACATTATAAACTTCAATGGTTTTAATTGCTAATTGTTATTTAGCTGTTTGCTGGGTTGGGATATAACCTCACCCCAGCCCTCCTCTCCAAAGGAGAGGGAGAAAAACAGAGCAATAAATAAAAGGAAGTTTTTCATGGTTATCGTATCTAAGAAAAACAAAGGTAAGGTGTTTTTGTCGTGTGTCGTGTATGGGGTAATATTTCATGTGTTAGATTGCTCCAGTCTAGTGTAAGATTGAATATTTCTTGTGATAGCAGTAAGCCACCACATAGCAAAAGCAGTCCTATTGCTGGGTGGTTAAATATTTGTTTAAAATGGGTTGATATTTCTTTAAAAAAACAGTAATAATCTATTGCAATATATATAAAAACAGCCCATTTATATTTGTAGCTTAAAATTATTTTAATAACAACAAAACTTAAAAATCATGGGTTATGTAGCTACCAACGATGCGGCATTTAATGCTCAATTAATTAATTTCAACAGCAAATTAGGCGTCTACGATACCCAGTTTGGCTTAACCAATGGCGTAAATAGCTATGTAGCCAACTCGGCTGCCGATTCTGCTTATTTTAATTACATACTTACCAACTGTGTGCAAAACGAAAGCCGCTATCATGATTGGGTATCGTATAAAACTTTGGCTCGAAAAGACAGTGTAAACACGGTGTTGGGTGCGCCGCCAGCTATATTGCCCAGTATTGTAAACCCAGGCGCAGTGGCATCAGGCATTGAAGATAGATTTCGCACCCTTTGCCAACGCATTAAAGCACATGGCATTTACACTGCCAACATCGGTTTAGATTTGGGCATCGAAGTATCCCAAAGCGAACAAGATATGGTAGCTGCAAAACCTGCTTTAAGTATTAAAATAGTAGCAAGGCATCCACATATTGATTGGAAGAAAGGTGGTTTTACAGCTTTAGATTTAAACGGCACCGATGATGCCACAGGCAACTACGTTTATTAGGCACTTTAACGGGGCATAGCTATGCAGATAATCGCCCATTGCCAGCCGCAGGGCAAAGCAAAGTGCGCAAATATAAAGGCATGTATAAAAACCACGATGCCCAAGTGGGGCAAATAAGCAATGAAGCCAGTATTACACTGGCTGGAGTGTAAGGATAGTGTGCAGTAAAAGAACTTACCATAAACGCTAAGCCATGTTGTAGAATCGAAGCTGTGTAGAGCCTTTGCGCTGAGAGCATGAAGGTGCATTTACTAAATGTAGTGTTAAAGCGTTATACTATTAAAAGGGTTCTATCGTTAGTCTTTAACTTTGTGGCACAGTATTTTCTATTACTTTTGCTACATCAAACAATTTTCAAAACAACAACAATTTATGAAAAAGATTTTAGCCATTTTATCCATTGTGTTATTTAGTACAGGTGCATTTGCACAAAAGTATGCTTATGTAGATACTAAATACATTTTAGAAAACATACCCGATTACACCAAAGCACAAAAACAATTGGATGATATTTCGGCGGGTTGGCAAAAAGAAATTGAAGCCAAATATAAAGAGATAGACCAGATGTATAAAGACTTTCAAGCCGAGCAAGTATTGCTATCGGACGAAATGAAAAAGAAACGTGAGCAAGATATTATGGACAAAGAAAAAGCTGTGAAAGACTTGCAAAAACAACGCTTTGGCTATGAAGGTGACTTGTTTAAAAAACGACAAGAATTGGTAAAACCTATTCAAGATAAAATTTATGATGCCATTCAAAAATTGGCACAATCGAAAAATTATGATTTAGTGTTTGATAAATCGGCAGGTGGCAGTGCGCTATTGTACACCAATCCAGCATTGGATAAAAGCAACGATGTATTGAAAGATTTAGGGTATAAAGCTGGCAACAATTCAATAAATAATAACAATAGCGACCACAAATAATTCCAAACTTTTAATTTAGTTTTGCGCCTCAAATTTTTTAAACAATTTTAAACAAAATCATGAAACGTATTTTTTTAGTAGCAGCAGTGATTGTTGGCTTATTTTCCTCTAACTCTTTTGCCCAAGGATTGAAATTTGGACATATTAATTCGGCTGAATTAATTCAACTAATGCCTGGTTTAAAGGAAGCTGATGACCAATTGGCACAATATCAAAAATCGTTGGAAGACCAAATGAAATTGATGGTTGACGAGTATCAAAAAATGGTGCAAGATTATCAGGCAAAAGAAAAATTGATGACCGATGCTGTGAAAGAAGTGAAACAAAAAGAGATTGGTCAAAAAGAAAAATTGATTCAAGATTTTCAACAAACAGCGCAAGAAAAAGTGGCTGCAAAAAAAGAAGAATTATACAACCCCATTTTGAAAAAAGCAGAACAAGCGATTAAAGATGTAGCAAAACGAAATGCTTATTCTTATGTGTTTGATACCAGTGTTGGTGCGTTTTTATATGCTCAAGATAGCGACAACATTATGGATTTGGTGAAAAAAGAATTGAACATTACCGCTACTACGCCACCTGCCAATGGCACCATGAATACATCTATTCCAAAATCAAATACTGGAATGGCCCCTAAACATT
>CAIQHW010000349.1 GCA_903871715.1 uncultured bacterium | reverse complement strand
TTCTTCATTCAATGCATTAGCAGCTAAACCATAAACTGTTTCAGTAGGAATAGCAACACATTCTCCATTATCTAATAAATGAATGGCTTGCTGTAAATCATTCCCAACAATAGTTTCTGACATTTTGCAAAGTTAATAAATGAAAAACATTTGGATTTGCGATTTCAAACTTTTTAAACCTACTTTTGTTTCTTCACTTCAATACAAAAATATTTTTGAATGAAAATTCTATTTCAATATTTAAAACCTTACAAATGGCTGGTGGCTCTTACTTTGGTGTTAGCAACCATCAATACTGGATTCAGTTTATGCGATCCTATTATTTTAGGAAAGTTGGTGAAATTGGCTTTCGATTTCAAAAAAATAGCCGAACATGATTTTTTCTTTAAGCCATATAACAGTGTAATGTGGTTGCTTTTGGCATCTATCGGTGTGGCAATGATGAGCCGAATTGCTAAAAATTTCCAAGATTATTTTCTGAATTTAATCATTCAAAAATTTGGTGCATCAGTCTTTACTGATGGCTTGAAACATGCTATGAGATTGCCTTATCAAGATTTTGAAGACCAACGCAGCGGCGAAACTTTAAGCATTTTAACCAAAGTAAGAACCGACACCGAAAAATTTATGAGCAGTTTCATCAACATTTTATTTGGTGTCATTGTGGGTGTAATTTTTGTGTTTGCGTATGCTTCAGTTTTCATTCATTGGAGTTTGCCAATCGTATATATCATCGGCATTTTTTTGTTGTCAACTGTAACAAACTGGTTAAGCAAAAAAATAAAATCCATTCAAAAAAATATTGTGTCGCAAACCAATTCATTGGCTGGCTCAACAACTGAATCGCTCCGAAACATTGAATTGGTAAAGAGTTTGGGCTTGACTGACCAAGAAGTAAATCGTTTAAACAAAAACACGTTTAAGATTTTAAATTTAGAATTAACCAAAGTAAAACGCATTCGCAGCCTTAATTTTTTGCAAGGCACTATGGTAAATACTTTGCGCCAAGTGATTTTCTTTTTAATGATGTGGTTGATTTTTAGAGATAAAATGCGTCCAGACCAATTAGTAACCATGCAAATTTTCTCGTTTTTTGTCTTTGGACCGCTGCAAGAAATTGGCAATATTATTTTGTCATATCGCGAAGCAGAAGCATCGCTCAATAATTTTAATACGCTGATGAATAAGCCACCGGAGCCATCTCCTGAAAAACCAATTCATTTAGAAGCGATAAAAAAATTAGAATTCAAACATGTTGCTTTCAAACATCAAAGTGCTTCTCAGAATGCAATTGATGATATTTCATTTGAAGTAAATCTGGGTGAAACCATTGCCTTTGTTGGACCTTCGGGTAGTGGAAAAACTACACTGATGAAATTGTTGGTAGGTTTATATCGCCCACAAAAAGGAAGTATTTTTTACAATGGCGATGATGAAAACTCCATCGACTTTAATGATTTGCGAAATCAAATTGGTTTCGTAACACAGGATACACAACTATTTTCGGGCACTATCAAAGAAAATT
>CAIQHW010000348.1 GCA_903871715.1 uncultured bacterium | reverse complement strand
GATCTGTTTTTAATTTTTTTCAAAAGTTGCATGCAATTCATCCAAGAATCTTTCTCCCAAATCAAGCTGTTGTTCTTCATAAAAATCACGAGCTGATACAACATCTTGTGTTGCATCTTTGGTAATGAAAATTTGACAACTCATTTTCTCAATCGCTTTTGCAAATCTTCCCACGATTCGCCATCAGTGGGGTTTTTACCATAGTTTTCGAATCGTTCTGCCACCACTTGTTGATGCCAATCAGGGCTTTCAAATTCAGTTGATTCATCTTTGATGTGATACTCTGATTTCAATTTATTCCAATCAGCCAACGGAATAAAAACACCAGCCGTGTTGCCATTATTATCATGAATATATTGAAGCATAAAACGAATTTGATTTACAAAATTAAAGGATTTTTTTTCGTTTCTCAAAACTCCATTCCTAAATTCCAAAACACAAAACTCCACACATCGGTTTCTTCATCAATTAATTTTGAAGTTGGTTTTCCGGCACCATGCCCAGCACTTTTATCAATGCGAATTAAGATGGGATTATCTTTCTTTTCATTCCAAACATTTTTGTCTTGCAGTGTTGCAGCAAATTTAAAACTGTGTGCAGGCACCACTCTATCATCGTGGTCGGCGGTTTGTACAAGCGTTGCAGGATAGCTCACATTTTTCACATTGTGCAACGGCGAATATTTTTTCAAATTTTCAAATTGCTCTTTGTTATCGCTATTACCATACTCCACACTCCAACCCCAACCCACAGTAAATTTGTGATAACGCAACATATCTTGCACACCAACTGCTGGCAAAGCCACACGAAATAAATCGGGGCGTTGCGTCATGCAAGCACCCACCAACAAGCCGCCATTGCTGCGTCCGCTGATTGCCAACTTTGAAGAAGAAGTGTATTTTTCTTTGATTAAATATTCGGCTGCACCAATAAAATCATCAAACACATTTTGCTTTTTATCCAGCATTCCTGCTTTGTGCCAAGCTTCGCCATATTCATTTCCGCCACGTAAATTTGCCACCGCATAAATGCCACCTTTTTCCAAGAAAATTAATTTTGAAGTGCTAAATGCTGGTGTGATGTTAATGCTGAATCCGCCGTAACCATACAACAGACAAGGGTTTGAGCCATCTAATTTAATTCCTTTTTTACAAGTAATAAACATCGGAACTTTTGTTGCATCTTTTGAAGTGTAAAAAACTTGCTTCGTTTCGTAATCATCCGCATTGAATTTTACTTCCGTTTTTTTGAACAATTCCGATTTACCAGTTGCAATATCATAATGATAAATGGTGGCAGGATATAGGAACGAAGTGAAGGTGTAGAAAAAATCTTTGTCTTCTTTCTCACCACCAAATCCGCTGGCAGAGCCAATTGCAGGTAACTCAATTTCGTGTTCTACTTTGCCATCCATATCGCATTGGTAAACTTTTGTAGCTACATCTTTTAAGTAAGTAGCAAATATTTTTCCGCCGCTAATACTCACCGCTTCTAATAAATCTTTCGTTTCTGCAATCACATTTTTCCAATTTTCTTTCGATGGATTTTTTAAATCAACTTCCACCAAACGCTTGTTGGCTGCGCCATCGTTGGTGTACACGAATAATTTATCATTCTGATTATCTACCACCGAATATTCAAAATCGAAACCTTTGAACAACATTTTCAATTCTGATTTTTCATTAGATAAATCTTTGTACCACAATTCTGTTCCATAAGTTCCTTCAGAAATATCCATAAACAAAAATCTTTCATCATCGCTCACATAAGGACCGTAATAGCGTTTCGGATGTTTTGCATCTTCAAATATTTTTTTGTCAGTGCTTTGTGGCGTTCCAATTTTGTGATAGTAAACCATTTGATTGCTGCTCAAATCACTAAACTCTTTTCCCTTTTTAGGCTCATTATATCGGCTGTAAAAAAATCCGTCTTTCCACCAAGCTGCTCCACCAAATTTTGAAAAGTGAATAGTATCAGGCAAAACTTTTTTTGTAGCCACATCCATCACATACATAGTTTGCCAATCGCTGCCAGCCGCTGAAGTACTGTAAACAACCAACTTGTTATCTTTTGAAAATGAAGTGCCTGTTAAAGCCACCGTTCCATCTTTACTCAAATCATTAGGATTGATGAAGGTTTCAGGTTGGGCTTCCATTCCTTTTTGATAATACAATACACTTTGGTTTTGCAAACCATCATTTTTATAAAAGAAAAAATAATCACCCTTTTTGAATGGCGAAGAAAATTTAGGATAGTTCCAGATTTCTTCCAAACGCTGATGAATCTTGCTGCGGAAAGGAACTTGTGATAAATAATTTTCAGTGCACTTGTTTTCTTCATTCACCCAATTCTTTACATTTTCAGCGGTGTCGTATTCCAACCAACGATACGGTTCAGCGATTTTAGTTCCGAAATAATCATCCACTACATTTCCTTTTTCAGTGGCCGGATAAGTAACCGCAATGGGTTTGTGTTCGATGTTTTTATTGTTCATATACGATGAAATAATGAAACTGCCGATGAGCAGCGAAAAATATTTTTTCATTTTTTGAGGTTTGATAAAAAATTGATTTGCTAAATTAACTAATCCTGACATCTTCATCTCACTTGATTTGGGGGACGTGCATTTTTTGCTTTAAATACCTACTTTTGAAAATGCTAAACAAAGAAAAATACGAACACCTTTTTTTCGACCTAGACCATACACTGTGGGATTTTGAAGCCAACTCGGCGCAAACCATGTTTCAGATTTATGATAACTTTCATTTCACTGATAAAAATATTGATAAAGAACTTTTCAAAAAACATTATAGTTATCACAATAGAACTTTATGGGAACAACTCGAAAAAGGCTTGATTTCAAGAGCTGAAGTAAGAGTGAATCGTTTTCTTTTTACGTTACAGGAATTCGATATTCACGATTTTGAATTAGCAAAACAACTATCGGATGAGTATTTAAAAATACTGCCTACTCAAACTTTATTGTTTGATGGGGCAAGGGAATTAATTCAACATGTTCATCAAAAATATCAGTTGCATATTATCACCAATGGCTTTGTGGAAGTGCAATATAAAAAGCTGGCCAATTGCGGATTGGATAAGTATTTCAAAGAAATAATCACCAGCGAAGAATCAGGAGCTAACAAACCTGAAAAGAAAATTTTTGATGCAGCATTTCAGCGCAGCGGAGCTAATGCCAACAACAGCTTGATGATTGGCGACAATCCTTTTGCCGATATGCAAGGTGCGCTAAACGCAGGAATGGACAGGGTTTTGTTCAACACAATGCAATACAAACATGACGTACCTGTAACACTGGAAATAAAATCATTAGGAGAACTAATAAAGTTGCTGTAACTATTTTTTAGAATTTAACATTCACTTTTAACATTCCGCCAAACCAATCGGCACATTGGTAGCCAAGCCACCATCAGCCGTTTCTTTGTATTTAGTATTCATGTCCAAAGCCGTATCCCACATGGTTTTGATGACACTATCCAACGACACTTTCATTTGTGCTGAATCATTTTGCAAAGCCAATTGCGAAGCCACAATTGCTTTTGCAGCACCCATCGTGTTACGTTCGATACAAGGAATTTGCACCAATCCACCAATCGGGTCGCAGGTCATACCCAAATGATGTTCCATGGCAATTTCAGCCGCTTGCAAACTTTGCTTTGGTGTGCCGCCCATGCAAGTCGTTAATGCACCAGCCGCCATCGCACTGCTGACGCCTATTTCAGCCTGACAGCCACCCATGGCTGCCGAAATAGTTGCACCTTTTTTAAACAAACTTCCAATTTCGGAAGCGGTACAAATGAACTTAATAATGTCTTCCTCTTTATCACCACCAGCCAACAAATGATAGTACATCAACACCGCAGGAACTACGCCAGCTGCGCCATTCGTAGGTGCTGTAACCACTCTACCGAACGAAGCATTTTCTTCATTCACTGCCAATGCAAAACAACTCACCCAATTCAAAGTATCGTTGAAATTTTTTGATACAGATTTCACTGCATGTAGCCAACTATTCAAATCGGTGTAAGAAATTTCTTTCAATAATTTTTTGTTCATGTCGGCTGCACGGCGCACCACATCTAATCCTCCGGGCAATATGCCTGTTGCATTGCAACCCCGATACATGCACTCCATCATGGTTTGCCAAATTTTTAAAATGCCTTTTTTAGTTTCTTCTTCACTTCGCCAACTCAACTCATTTTGCAAAACTATTTCGGCAATTGTTGCATTATTTTCTTTGCAATAATTCAACAATTCATCTGCATGATTGATGGGAAATTTAAGTGCAACATTTTGCTTTGCAGCATTTTGTTGTTCGCCTTCCTTTTGCACAAAGCCGCCCCCAATGCTGTAATACGTTTCTTTAACAGAAGAATTATTTTTCAAAATCGCTTCTAAAGTCATCGCATTTGGATGTGCAGGCAACGATTCATTTTTCAAAAAAATCATTTCGTCATCAAACACAAAATCAATTTCGTGATGATTTGCCAACAACAATTTTTTGGTAGATTTTATCTTGTCAATTTTAAAATTGATTTGCGAAGTGTCTGTTGTTACTGGGTCTTCGCCCAATAAACCCATCAAAATTGCTACATCGGTGCCATGACCTTTTCCCGTTTTCGCCAACGAACCATACAAACGAACGATGATTTTTTTTACATCGACTAACTGTTCATTTTTTTTTAGTTGATTGATGAATTGCTCTGTAGCCCGCCATGGACCTAAAGTGTGTGAACTCGATGGACCGACACCGATTTTCAACATATCAAAAACACTGATTGCTTCGTGATTTTCCATTGCCTATTTTTTCTTCTTAAAGTTACAATAAATTAAATCGCTGCTGTTCTTCCGCCATCAACGGGAATACTTGTACCGTTAATGTATCCAGCCGAAGGTGAAGCTAAAAATGCCGCCAATGCTGCAATTTCAGATGGATCACCAAATCTGCCAGCTGGAATTTCATTCAACATTTCATTTTTCACTTCATCAATTGCAACAGAAGTTTTAGTTGATTTATTTTCGATTAAAGTCTTCAAACGATTGGTGGCTGTGGCTCCAGGCAATACATTATTAACCGTTATACCAAATTTCGCCACTTCAAAGCTCCATGTTTTTGCCCACGATGCAACTGCTCCACGAATAGTGTTACTAACGCCTAAATTTTTCAAAGGTTGTTTTACTGATGTGGAAATAACATTAATAATGCGACCATAATTTTCTTTTTTCATTCCGCCCAAAACTGCTTGCGCTAAAATTTGATTGCAGATTAAATGCTGATTGAAAACTTGTAAAAACTTTTCTGTTGATTCGTCAATAATCGCTCCGCTGGCTGGTCCGCCGCTATTGTTTACTAAAATGTGAATCGTATTTTTTGTACAAAATTCGTCTACAATTTTTTTCAACTCATCTGGTTTTGAAAAATCGGCAACCAAAATTTGATGTGTTTGCTGCTGCGATTTATCTAAATCTTGCACTGCATTTTTCAACGCTTCTTCATTTCGTGCCAACAAAGTTACATTAGCACCGAGTAATGAAAGCTCGATGGCTATTGCTTTTCCGATGCCTTGTGTGCTGCCACAAACTAATGCGTTTTTATTTTTTAGAGATAAATTCATTTGTCAAAATTAGAAATTCACTTTTACAAACATTGAAAAATGCTTGTGAAATTTGTCGCTACAATTTTTACTTTTGTTTTCTTAAAATAATTTCATGAATAAAATCTCTGCTGCCATTACCGCCGTTGCTGGGTATGTGCCCGATTACATTTTGACGAATCAGGAATTGGAAAAAATGGTAGACACCAACGATGAATGGATAACCACCCGAACGGGAATTAAAGAACGCAGAATTTTGAAAGGCGAAGGTCAAGGTGTAAGTGTGATGGGCATTGCAGCCGTTAACCGGTTGTTGGAAAAACGAGGCATCAAAGCCGATGAAATTGATTTATTGATTTGCGCCACTGTTACTGGTGATATGATTTTTCCTGCCACAGCCAATATTATTTGCGATAAAGTGGGCGCGACAAACGCTTGGAGTTATGACATCAACGCTGCTTGCAGTGGGTTTTTATACGCTTTAGCAACTGGTTCGCAATTCATAAAAGCTGGCACACATAAAAAAGTGGTGATAGTTGGTGCTGATAAAATGAGTGCCATTATTGATTATACCGACCGTCAAACCTGCGTCATCTTTGGCGATGGGGCTGGTGCGGTTTTGTTAGAACCGAATCATGAAGGTTTCGGAATTCAAGACCATATTTTAAAAAGTGATGGAAGCGGTTGCAAACATTTGCATCAAAAAGCTGGTGGAAGTGCCTATCCGCCTACGATTGAGACCGTTACTGCTAAACAACATTTTGTTTATCAAGAAGGTCAATCGGTTTTCAAATTTGCTGTAGTGGGTATGGCTGATGTGGCTGAAGAAATCATGAAACGCAACAATTTAACAGGCGATGATATTGCATGGCTCGTTCCTCATCAAGCCAACAAACGCATTATTGACGCCACCGCCAAGCGTTGTGGCTTGCCCGATGAAAAAGTGATGTTGAATATTCATCGTTATGGAAATACTACAAGCGGCACATTGCCACTTTGTTTGTG
>CAIQHW010000347.1 GCA_903871715.1 uncultured bacterium | reverse complement strand
GATAATGCTTTTATCATACTTGATGAAGCTCAAAACACCAATGACTTACAGATTAAAATGTTTTTGACAAGAATCGGACCCAATGCAAAAGCAATCATCACTGGAGATCCTACACAAATTGATTTGCCCAAAAATCAACGAAGTGGTTTATATCGTGCGCAAGAAATTTTGAATGGTATCGAAGGCATCAGCATCATTCGTTTGAATGAAAGTGATGTGGTTCGTCATCGTTTGGTAAAACAAATTATCAAGGCGTATGATAGCAGTGATGCGCCTTCGGACAAAGGAGCAAACTTGGAAAAATAATTTTTTGCAAAATTATTTCAGTGCATTTTTCAATTTTTCTACTATCAAATTTTCATCCAACATTTCTAAACATTTAGGCACGCCATAAGGTTTGCAAACATTTTTTACGCAAGGTTCGCAAGGCAATTTACCATAGCGCATACCATCCACAAAATTTTTGTTGTAGGCTTCGGTGTTGTTTTCGTCGTCTGCACCATGCAACACCACCACTTTTGTTTGCAGTGCATTACACAAATGCGATGGTCCAGAATCCACACTCAACATGGCTTTGCTATTCGCCATCAAAATTGCCAAATCTTTTAAAGAAGTTTTTCCAGCCAAATTTTTGATGCGATAATTGTTCAGTTGTCTGCACAATTCATCCACGTAAATTTTATCTTTTTGTGCACCGATTAATAAAATATCGTTTGAAAATTCGGTAGAAATTTTTTGTAAAATTGAAAGCGCTTTCAATATAGGCATTCGCCGTGAAGCTGCTTCAGAATTGAAGTTGACGATGATTTGATTCGATATGTTTTCTTTTATTACGTGAAAGAGAATATTTGGCTTTTCTAATTTTTCATCAAGAAATTTCTCTAACAAAAAAATGTATTCTTCGGCCCGATGCAAATTTTTTGATTGTGAAAAGGATTGTGTGAGTAGAAAATTTCTGCCTTCATTTTTAAAGCCAATTCTTTTTTTTGCTCCGCTTGAAAAGCCCATCAATGCTGATGAAAATGAATTGGGTAAGCAAAAAAACAAATCGTATTGTTCGGCTGATTTTATTTTTTTGCCAAATTTATACGCACCGAAAATTCCATCAAATTCTTGTTTTGAAAAAATAAAACGATTGGAAATAGTTGGAAAAAAATCGAGCAAATCTTCCATTCCTTTTTTGCAAATGACATCAATTTCTGCATCAGGAAATTTTTTGCGTAGTGCATTGATGAAGCCTACACTCATCACCAAATCGCCCAACCAATTGGGCAATCGAACTAAAATTCGCATGACAAAATTTGTTTAAAATTTTTCAAACTCTTCAATTTGTTTGTGGATGGTGTTGATGATTTGTGTATCTATTATTTCAAAATTTTCGTTCATCGTTTTTGAAATAGTTGGAATGGTAACTTTATAATGCAGCACGTTTATTTTTAAATAATTCAATACACCAGTTAAATGGTCTAAGCCACGAAGGTTTCCATTTCGACCATCCGAAAGACCTATTAATGCTGCTTTTTTATTCCAAAAACAATTTCGGATATCACAACAATCGAACAACATTTTTAATGAGCCTGGAAAACTCCCGTTGTATTCCGAAGCCACAAAAATTATTTTTTGAGTAGGAATAATGGTTGAATTTTCCAACTGTTTTAGTTCTTCCGATTTTGAATTGATGTCGAAAATATTCAGTGGTAAATTTTCCAAAGCTAAAATTTTACTTTCGATATTTTTTGCTGAAAGCAACTGCTGATAAGCCTTTGCTACGTGCAATGATTTGCTTTCTTTTCTTGAAGTCCCTGAAATTATTAACCATTCTTTTTGCATAGGCTATAAAGTTTTAAAACCTTTGTACAACATAAAACATCCAAACAACATCATGCCCACACCGCTCAATTTATTTATCCAATGAATCACAGAATGGTTGAGCCATCTATCTTTCAGCTTTTGTGCAGTGAATGCTTTGCCAATATCTGCACTCACCACAATAGAAATTGCGGCTACAAAAAAAACAAATTTTTGTTCGATAGTGTAACCTTCGTTTGCCAAATGCACAGCAGCAGCCGTCCAAAATAAAATCACCCCAGGCGCAGTGGTATTGATTATCCAGCCTTTGATAAATGATTTTACCAAATCACCTTTTTTGATTTCTATGTGCTCTACGTCATCTTTTTGTTTTTTGCTGAACATAAAAATTCCAATCATCATTAATGCTGCACCGCCAATAAAATAAACAGCTTTTAATTTTTGTGTCAACAATTCAGTTGCACCGAAATTGGTGAGTAAAATGTAAGAAATATCGCTGATGGAAACACCAATGATAAAAAACAAGGCGGTTCTGAAACCCTTGTTAATGCTGGTGTCTATAACTGCAAAAAATGCAGGACCAACCGACAACATCAAAATAAACCCCAGCAATAATCCGCTGATGACTGCTTCAATCATAGTGGGCAAGATAAAACGAAAATTGAAAAATAAATAGTTTTTGCAACTACTTTTGAAAGACCAAATCATTTCAGTTTATGTTGTTGAATATTTTTGTTGAACAATTTCAATCGCCTGTAGGTGTGCTACAAATCTGCACTTCAAGCAATAAACTAATTTCTGTTTTGTTTTTAGAAGCAAAAACAAAACCGATGATGGCGAAGGAAATCACAAAGAATAATCCAGTCATCATGCAGCAAACTATTTTGCAATTACAGGAATATTTTGAAGGCAAGCGCAAAAGTTTTGATGTAGAAATTGAAATGAATGGAACTGATTTTCAGAAAACTGTTTGGCAAGAATTATTGAAAATTCCATTTGGTAAAACCATCACATATCTTGAACAATCGAAGCGAATGAAAAATGAAAAAGCGATTAGGGCAATTGCTTCCACCAACGGCAAAAATCAAATCAACATCATTATTCCATGCCACAGAGTGATTGGAAGCGATGGCAGCTTAACTGGCTATGGAGGCGATTTGTGGGTGAAGAAATGGTTATTGCAACACGAAGAAAAAT
>CAIQHW010000346.1 GCA_903871715.1 uncultured bacterium | reverse complement strand
TGTGCTCATTGGCAATTTACTACTTTATAACTCTGGTAAAATTTTAAAATCATTTCTCATCGTTTTCTTTGTTTATTTTTGCTTTTACTCTCATCGAAATGATTTGTTTTATCAAATAGAATTACAAAAAAGAGCCTTGTTTTTATTTATCGCAGGTGCTGTTACCGCATTATTGCTCACCACTTTTTTAAAAAACAAACCCAAACAAGAACCAAAAATCCTACCTTCGAAATAAGGAGTTAGATTTGAAAATTGAAAGTAATGTTATGACCAAATATTTTTTGCGATTAGATGATATTTGTCCAAATATGCACTGGCAAAATTTTAATCAATTAATTGCAGTGCTTCAAAAACACAGTATCAAAGCATTGCTGAGTGTAGTACCCAATAATCAAGATGCCAAACTTTTGCAATTTCCATGCAACGAAAAATTTTGGAGTATCATCCAATCTTTAAATCAACAGGGCTTTGAAATTGGTGTGCACGGCTACAATCACGTTTACTGCACAAAAAATAGCGGCTTGCTCGGTATCAAAAAAGATAGTGAATTTGCAGGCTTAACATTTGATGAACAACACCAAAAAATTATGAAAGCCATTGCCATTTTTCATGCACAAAAAATATTTCCAAAAGTTTTTGTAGCGCCATCACATTCCTTTGATGTTAGTACGTTAAAGGCTTTAGAGCAAAACAACATCCAAATTATAGCCGATGGTTATGGCATTTTGCCATACACCCAAAAAGGGTTTACATTTATTCCACATTACAACAATCCACTTTTACCATCCATGGGTATTCAAACTTTGGATGTGCATTTAAACACCATTTCTCAAAAAAATTTAGATGCACTATTTCAATTAATTGAGCGTCACAATCATCAATTTGTAGATATAGAGTATTGCTTAAAAGCCGTCAACAACAATATGTTTAACAGGTTTTTCAAAATTATCAATTTCACCTCGGCAAAATTATTGCATCAATTAGCAGCCAAAAAATAAAATTATGTGCGGCATTTATTTTAGTTCAAAAATGTATACCTCCGAAATTTTGCAGCAAAAAATGCAGCGTATTAATTTCAGAGGTCCCGATTTTTCAGCCATCGAAACCATTGATAATACTGTAGTTTTAGCACACAATCGCCTTTCAATTATTGATTTAGAAGCCCGAGCCAACCAACCCTTTCATCACCAACATTTAATGATTGTTTTCAATGGCGAGATTTATAATTTTCAATCTTTAAAAATAGATTTACAAAAACAAGGGCATCAATTTAAAACTACTACCGATACCGAAGTATTAGCAGCGCTCTATTTACAGCACGGCAAAAATTTTTTGCATCTTTTAAATGGTATGTTTGCTTTTGTAATTTTTGATAAAAAAACCAACGCCATTTTTGCAGCAAGAGATCGATTTGGCAAAAAACCATTTTACTATCGATTGCAAAACAATGAGTTGGAATGTGCATCACAGCCATCGCAAATTGTCATCGGCAATCAATTAAAAATTAACCAACAAGCTATTTCACAATTTTTAACTTATCGCTACATACCAGAACCAGCAAGCATTTACAGCGATGTGTATAAGTTAGAATCAGGCTTTTCATTGTCTTATAAAATTGGAGAAAACAAAATTAATCTCGAAAAATATTGGGAACTGCCTGATAACATTGCATCATACAATGGTAGCTATGATGATGCAAAAATCGAATTGGAAAATTTATTAGCCGATGCTGTAAAAATTAGAATGATAGCCGATGTGCCGCTGGGTTGTTTCTTATCTGGAGGAATTGATTCTAGCTTGATTGCAGCCCTTGCTTCAAGAAATATAACACAAAGGTTGAAAACATTTTCAGTTCAATTTGATGAATCAGAATTTGATGAAAGCCTTCATGCAACTGCCACTGCAAAATATTTAGGCACCAACCATACTAATATTCCTTGCCAAATAAATGATGGCATTGAATTGATTGAAAACTTTGCCACTTATTTTGATGAGCCATTTGGAGACTCGTCAGCCATACCAACTATGTTGCTTTCAAAAGCTACAAAACAGTTTGTAACCGTTGCCCTTAGTGGCGATGGCGGCGATGAAGGATTTTTTGGCTACAACTTTTTTCACACCATTCAACAAGCTAAATGGATTTTTGATGTACCATTTCCTTTGCGAAATTTAATGGCAAAATCGTTGCAACCAATTTCAAACAAAAAAATTTCTTCCATTGTTCGATTGATGAAAATGAAAAACGAGAATGATTTGGTGAAAAACATTTTTGAACTTAAATCGAATGGATTAGCTGAAAAGCAGTCAACATCAGCATTTTACGACTTCATTTTTAATAACAAAAAAACAGGAGCATTACAAAAGGCATTAGATTACAACATCAAGTTTTGGCTAAATAATGATAGCAATGTAAAAGTGGATAGAGCTTCGATGAGCGCATCGCTCGAGGTTCGTAGCCCATTGTTAGATTTTAGAGTAATTGAGTTTGCCAGAACTTTGCCCACTTCTTTTAGTTTTGAAAATGGAGAAAAGAAAAAAATTTTGAAAGAAATTTTATATCCACATGTACCAAAAGAAATGATGAATCGCCCCAAACGAGGCTTCACTATGCCGTTTGAACTGTGGTTTAGAAATGAGTTAAAAGAGTTGGTTATGGAAAGTTTAAGCAATGCTAATTTGAAAAAGCTGCCTATGTTGGATGCAAAAAACATTCATCAAATGGTAGCCAATCACATTAACGGTAAAGAAAATAACTATACCACAATTTGGAATTTAATGGTGTTGATGAATTGGATGAAATACAATAAGGGGGCTATTTAATGCACATCAATTTCAAGTGCTTCACAAATTTGCCGCATAAAGTTTTCAAAACTTCGTTGTTGTAAATATTCATCAAACAAGGCTCTGCTATTGGATTGCGTGGGGAGAGAAATACAACCTTCTAAAGCTGTTGACAACGATTCAACATCGTTTATTTTACAAGTAAAAAGGCCTTTGATGACTTCAATACCATCGGCGCAGAGTGTTGAAACCACTACATTATTCAGCGCCATCATTTGCAATAAAGTGTTTGGAAATCCTTCGTGCAGCGAACACAACACACAAGCTGCGGCATGTTTAAAATATGGAAATGGATTTTTTTTTGTAACCCACAAAAAAAATTTTTTTATTCAGCAAATCTCCTGCAACCTGCTGTAGAAAATGCTTTTGAGGCCCATCACCCACAATCACCAAATTATATTGTTGCAAATTTTTGTTTTGCAAATAGGCATTTAGCAACACATCAAAGCCTTTAAAATTTTTCAATCTGCCACAGGCAACGATGTATTTTTTAAAAGTTGAAATTTCATTTTCAACTTCATTCGCCAGAGTGTTTATTTTTTCTAAATAAATTGGATTGGGAATAACCATCACTTTTTTTTTATCTACAAATTTTACGTGTTGCAAAAACTGCCGCTGCATTTGATTGGTTTGGCAAATAATTAAATCGGAAAAACGATAGCCATTGAAAAAAAAATTGTAGAGCCGCTGATATTTTACTTCGGTTCGTTCAAAATAATTGGTCGATTCTCTAGCCACAATTTTTTGGGTTTTTAAAATTTTTAGCTTTTTTAAAACTGCCAAAATTCCATTCAAAAAAATAAACGAAGAAATGGTGATGTCGATATTTTCAGTTCGTGATAACCGAAATAAAATTTGCGTTAAATGAAATGGATTGAAGTGTTTAAATTTTGGTGAGGTGTAAATTATTTTTCCTTTAAAATCGTCCCAAAAGCCTTGCTGACGTGGAAATGCAGACACTGCAATAACGTTATACTGATGTTCAAATAAATACGTGGCTAAGTTTTTTAAAACCTGTTCAGCCCCACCATTTTTATCGCCACCAAAAACTATTACAATAGTTTTCATTCGGTTGTTTTTTTCAAAAATGGTTTGGTTTCATGGTCAAGCAAATTCAACACATTTTCTTTAAAACTTTTTTTGTTGTTCCAATCCTGTGTTGTCTTAAAATTTTTGAGTGCGCTTTGTTGATATGATTCATAGCTGCCAATAATTTTTGCAGGATTACCACCCACAATCACACCTGATGGAATTGATTTTGTAACCACACTCCCAGCTGCTACAATCACATTGTCTTCAATCACCACACCAGGTAAAATGATGACATCGAAACCAATAAAAACATGATTGCCAATTATTACTTTTTTGTAAAAATATCTACGACCTTTTTCATCTACCATTAACAACGCCGAACCCTCATGAGTAGTTATTTTAGTGCCACTTGCAATAGCAACATAATCGCCAATTTCAACCAAAAAAGGTTCGCTGCCAAAATCGGTAATGTAGATGCGACAATGCTTACCCACTTTTACTCCCAAGCTTCGAGCATAAGCATCGCGCCCCTTAAAGTAAACTAAATAAAATTTGAGTAATCGTTTTAACACTTTTTTCATAAAACGCAATGGGGAGTTGGGTTAATTTAAAATAGCTTTGCAAAAGTAAAAAAATATTTTTGCTAAAATTCTGTTCAAAAAAACAAAAAAATGAAACCCCTTTTAACATTGATTTTATTGGTTGCTTTACAATGCAACGCATTTTGTAAGATATTTAATGTAAAAGAGTTTGGCGCATTGGGTGATGGTAAAGCCAACGACAGAGCTGCTATTCAGGCGGCCATTGACAATGCAACAGCGTATAGTTTAAGCCATGGTAATGAAATGACAACTGTTTATTTTCCTGATGGAAAATATCGATTAAAAGAAATTCTAAAAGAGTTTACGCACCCTGTTTCAAACTCGAAAATTCAAAATGCCGACAACTCGTTATTGAATGTCTATTCGAATTTAGAGTTGGTGGGCAATCGTCATTCGATTCTTTTAGCCGGCGAAAAGCTGAACAATGATGAGCCTTTCAGGGCGTTTAATATTATTTATGTAGAGCAGCCTGTGAATAATTTTTTGATTCACAAGCTTACTTTTGATTTGAATGGTTCGGCAAATATGTTTACTGATGAAAAGAATTTGCAAAGAACTAAAAATGCCGCCATTTGCTTGCGTCGAGGGCGAAAAATTAAAATTGATAGCATCACGGTAAGAAATAGTGTGGGCAGGCAATGTATTAGCATTGGCACAAATTCTAAAGATTTTATTCACGTGGTAAAAAACTTGATAATTTCAAATTGTGTGATTGAAAATATTGGCGATTGTTTTCAACACGATTTAATACAAAGTGATCACAGTTCAATTTTTGCAATGGCAGATTCGGTAGATATTTTCAACAATAGATTATTGTGTGGAGGCACACCCAGTAAATATTCTACGGCTATTGAATGTCATATTTCAAATGGCAGAGTACATCATAATTCTATTAACAATTACAATATTGGTTTTAACATTGTTGCACTTTGGTACGACCAAGAAAATACCAATTATTTCGACAATGAAATAAATAATAGCAACGAAGGATTTAGGATTTGGACGAGCAATCAATTTAAAATGAAACACTTGGAAATAAGCACTAACAAAGCAAATTTGTCTGCTGCTGAGAATTACGGTTTTATTTATCAAGTGGATAAAACCAATGGGAGAGTAGATGAAGTTATAGTGAAAAATAATGAAGTAAAAAACATTTCGGATGATGCAAGAAATCATTATCCTGCCATCCTTTTTACTAAAGCATCAGCCATCAATATTGTGGGAAATACTTTTGTAAATTATGCCAAAAACATTGTAATGGTGCAGGATTTGGAGGCAAAAAATAGCGAAATAAAAAACAATGTGGTTAAAAACAATCCCAACAACAATGTTTGCAATGAAGGCGAATTTAATGCACGAATTGTTATCAGAAATCAAACCGCAATATCACTTTCAGATAATTGCACGTACTAAATTTTGAAAGAAACAGCAAATACTATTTTAATCGTTTCGCCCAATAATTTGCGAAATGGTTCCGATTATATTTTAGAGGAAATGGCTTGTGAAGCAGCTTTGCGCTACAAAAAAATTCGAGTTGTTTATTTAAAAGAATTAAATGGCATTGGTTGGAAAAACGATTTGCCTGCCAATGTAGAAGTAAATTGTTTAGATGCAAAATCGTATTTAGGTGGAATTTTTTTGTTGTTAAAATTTTTGAAAAATAATTTTTCATCCACCCCATTTTATTTTGTAATAGCTTCTAACATCCACCTCAATTCGGCTTTAGGTGTGGCAAAATGGTTAGGTTTTTTAAAAACTGATGGTTTAGTTGTTCGTGAATCAACCATGATTTTTCATCGTTTTAGCTCATTTCAAAAAAATGGGGTATTGGCTGCGATACTTTATTGGATATAGGTTTGCGGATGTAATAGTTTGCCAAACAGATGCCATGAAAAATAGTTTGGCGCAGCACGTACCATTTTTAAAAAACAAAATGGTGGTGATTCCCAATTTATTAAACATCCAAAAAATCGCAAACGATGCAGCTTTGCACGATTCAACTATTGAAAAATATGACCCTTATGTTTTAGCCGTGGGAAGATTTATTCCTGAAAAAAACTTTGAACAATTAATCGAAGCTTATGCAGCATTGCCTCAAAAGCCCTATCAACTATTGATTTTGGGCGATGGCAATGGCAGAAAAAATTTAGAATCATTGATTAAAAAATTAGGAGTGAGTGAAAAAGTTTTTTTACCTGGGTATCAAAACAATCCATATCCATTTATGAAGAAGGCAAAAATTTGTGTGTTAAATTCTACTGTCGAAGGGTTTCCAAATTCGCTTTTGCAAATGCTTTTGTTGAACGAGAAATGTATCGCCACAAAGTGTTGCGATGGCTTAGAAGCCATACCTGCATTAAGTTTAATTGAAACCAATAATTTATCGGCTTTAAAAAATGCGATGCTAAAAATGATTGATGGTTTTAGTTTTAGTAATGAAATACTTGTGGCTAAACAAAACTATTTGGCTCAGCGTTCACCTGCTGAATATCTTAATCAGGTAGAGAAATCTTTGAAAAAGCAATAATTATCTGGCTGTGATTTGGTTTAAATAAACAGCATTTACTTTTTTAACATCAAATTTTTCAATGGCAATTTTTCGGCTGTTTTCAGAAAAATTTTGTAATAAACTCCTGTCTGCTGATAACATTTTTTCAAATGCCACAATCAATTCTTTGGTTGATTTTGGAGCTACCAAAAAACCATTGAAATTATCAACTATTGTTTCTTTACAACCCACCGAATTGGCTGTGATAATAGGTTTGCCTAGTGCCGTGGCTTCTATTAAGGTTCGTGGAATGCCTTCCCGATAGTAAGAGGGTAACACTACAACATCTGAACTTTCTATTATTTTTTTAGTGTCATTTTGCCATCCCAAATATTCTATAACATCCTTTTTCAACCAATTGTCCATGATAGATTTTGTAACACCGCTTTGCTCATTTTCTTCCATTGAACCAATCAAAATAAATTTTGCTTGTGGAAATTTTTGCTTCGTAATAGCAGCTGCGTCTACAAATTCTTGAATGCCTTTTTGCCAAAGTAATCGAGCAATTAAAATAAACGAAAAATTTTCAGCACTGTTTTTCTGAAAGTTATTTTGGGGTTGATAGGCTTCCACATCAATGCCAGAACCGTTTACCAAAATGGCTTTTGATTTTTCGATTAAATTATTTGCTACAAAATAATTCAAATCATCAACATTTTGAAATATGGTGGCTTTACTAAATCTGCAAGCTATTTTATAAATTTGTTTTAAAATTGGGAACAATTTTTTGCTCTCAAACATTTGCCCCAATCCGTTGATAGTCATGACTGACGGAATTTTCAGCAATTTCGCAGCAATGCTCCCATATAAATTTGGTTTGATGGTGTAGAAAAAAATAAAGCTGGGTTTTATTTTTTTGATGGTAAAATAAAATTCAAACAACAATAAAAATTGTTCAAAAATTGATTTCCCATTTCTATTTAAGCTTTTGATAACTTGTGTGGAATAGCCCATGTCGGCTAGCTTTGTGCCATATTCATCTTCAGCAGCTAAAAAAACTACTTCATAACCGTTGGCAATTAATTCATCTGCCAAGTTTCTTCTAAATAGAAATAAATGCACTTGCACATTGGCTACAATTAAAATTTTTTTTTTCATCAATTTTTAATTTTGAGTAGCAGCATACCATTTTACAAACTCAGCTAACCCAGATTTCATGGAAGTTTGAGGCCGATAGCCCAACATTTTTTTTGCTTTATCAATGTTGGCATAAGTATAATTTACATCTCCATCTTGCATCGGAAGGCCGATGATTTCTAAATTTCGAGCAGTAATTTTTTTTATTTCTTCTACTAAATCCTTCAAACTTACGGGCGAATTATTGCCCAAATTTATGGTTTCAAAAACATGATTGTTGGCAGCTAAATAATCTTTTGCTTTCACAATTCCATCCACAATGTCTGCCACATAAGTATAGTCGCGATAAGTTTTACCATCGCCGTAAAGTGTGATGGGCTGTGCATTATAAATGGCTTTCACAAATTTATGAATGGCTAAATCTGGGCGTTGTCGCGGACCAAAAACGGTAAAAAACCGAAGGTTGATAAAATCGATTTGATGCAAATGATGAAACGAATAATTCATTAATTCGCAAGATTTTTTTGTGAAAGCATAAGGTGAAACTGGATTATCGGTTTGGTGATGTTCACAAAATGGAATCAAATTATTGTTGCCATATATAGATGAAGAAGATGCGAAAATAAACTTTTTGATGTTTTTTTCGATGGCAAATTTGATAACCGAATGCGTGCCATTAATATTCACATCAATATAATCTTCGGCTTTTAAAATGGACGGTCGCACACCAGCTTTAGCTGCCAAATGTATAATAAAATCAATGGTTTCAGGAATTTCTGAAACTAAATTGGAGCGAATATCTATTTCTAAAAATTTAAAATTGGGGTGTTTTAATAGATTATTTATGTTCGATTGTTTGATAGATTTATCATAAAATAAATCGAAATTATCAATGCCAATTACCTCATTATTTTTTACCAATTCCTCACATAAATGACTACCAATAAAACCAGCACAGCCTGTTACCAAAATACGGTTCATAATTTTGCGAAATTCTAAATTAAAACTGAAACTTCCAATTAAAAACCACAGTGATTATTGCCACTTAAAAATTACTTTTGCAGCCCATGGAAAAAATAATCATTCTCGATTTTGGTTCGCAATACACACAATTAATTGCTCGTAGAATTCGCGAACACAATGTTTACTGCGAAATTTTACCGTACAATTCTGCATTCGATTTATCAGCTGATGTAAAAGGTGTAATCCTTGGTGGAAGCCCGTGTAGCGTTAATGATGCGGATGCGCCGCAAATTAATTTTGACAAAGTTTTAGGAAAAATTCCTGTGTTGGGCATTTGTTATGGTGCACAATTAATGGCAAAAATACTGGGCGGCGAAGTAGCAAAATCAGCATCTCGTGAATATGGCAGAGCACATTTAAGAATTGCCGATGAGCATATTCATTTGCACGAATTGAACAATAGTCAAGTGTGGATGAGCCATGGCGATTCAATTTTAAAATTGCCCGAAACCTTTGAAGTTAAAGGCACTACCGACCATATTCCAGTTGCATTTTTTCAAAATAAAAAAGATGCTTTTGCATTTCCAGTTTGGGGTGTGCAGTTTCACCCAGAAGTAACACACAGCGAAAAGGGAGCAGTATTTATTGGTCAGTTTTTATTTGATGTTTGCGCTTGCAAAGGCGATTGGACGCCAGATGCATACATCGAATCAACTGTGGAAGCATTGAAAAAGCAAATCGGAAACGATGAAGTGATTTTAGCATTGAGTGGTGGCGTAGATTCAACAGTAGCTGCGGTTTTGCTACATAAAGCTGTTGGAAAAAATTTGCATTGTGTGTTTGTTGATAATGGATTATTGCGCAAAGGTGAATATGAACAAGTGCTGAAAGCCTATTCTAGCATGGGTTTGAACATTATTGGTGTTGATGCCTCTAAAGATTTTTACGAAAAATTAAATGGTGAAAGCGACCCTGAAAAAAAACGAAAAGCCATAGGAGGCACGTTTATAGCGGTGTTTGAGCAGCAAGCAAAAAAATTAGCCAATGCAAAATGGTTGGCACAAGGCACTATTTATCCTGATGTAATTGAAAGTGTAAGTGTGCATGGTGGTCCATCGCAAACCATAAAATCGCATCACAATGTGGGCGGCTTGCCTGAAAAATTAAACTTGAAAATTGTTGAACCTTTAAGAATGTTGTTTAAAGATGAAGTGCGCCGAGTGGGTCGTTCATTAAAAATTGATGAAAATATTTTAGGTCGTCATCCTTTTCCTGGACCAGGGTTGGCAATCAGAATAATCGGATCTATTACTGAAGAAAAAATAAAATTGTTGCAAGAAGCTGATGCGATTTATATCAACATTTTGAAAGAAAAAAATTGTTACAATAAAATTTGGCAAGCAGGCGCAATTCTTACCAGCGTTCAAACTGTAGGCGTGATGGGCGATGAGCGAACTTACGAATTTGTGTTAGCACTTCGTGCTGTTACAAGTATTGATGGAATGACTGCTGATTGGGTACATATGCCCTACGAAATTTTAGCAGAAATTAGCAGCGCAATTATCAACCGAGTAAAAGGAATTAATCGTGTGGTGTATGACATAAGCAGCAAACCACCTGCAACGATTGAGTGGGAATAATTTTTTTTCATTTCGTTTCATATTTTCTGATAAACCTAAACCAATAAAAAAAGTTGTTTACAAATTTTAACAATGCTGTGTAAACCACTGCCATAAAAGCTTGTAGCATCATCACTGTTATAATATCCAACCATTGAATGAGCAATACAGAAACAAAAATGATGCAGCTATGCAACAACAAAATCTTTTTCGCAGCCGACGAGTGTGATAAATTTAAGGTGAGAAATAAGTGGTGCAAGTGTGTTTTATCGGCTGCAAATGGCGATTTGCCTTTGTTAGCTCGTTGAATAAAAACTCTCAAAGTATCCATCACCGGAATCATCAAGCAACCCGAAACCATGGCTATGATTACTTTTGGCGATACATTCATGTTTGATACAAAAGAAGTTTCAACCAAAAAGATACCCAACACGGTAAACAAAAATCCTAAAAACAAACTGCCAGCATCGCCCATAAATATTTTGGCTGGATTCCAGTTGTAGGATAAAAACACCATCAATGCTACCATCAATGGCACTAATACATATAACCACTCCGATTGCCCCATGGATAAGGCTGCAAAGCCCATCAACACGGTGTTGAGCAAGGAAATGCCACCCACCAATCCATCAATACCATCCATCAAATTATAGGCGTTGGTGATGGACACAATTAAAAACATGGTGGTTAAATACTGCATCAACACTGGCATTTCGCCTATTCCCAAAAAACCATGTAGCGAATGAAAACGAATACCACTGTAGGCAACCGCAAAAGCACAAATACATTCGATGCACAAGCGCAATTTTACGGAAAGCGAAAATTTATCGTCCATTACACCAGTAACTAACATCACCAATAAACTTAAACACAGCAAAATATGTTGCGCCATAAAATGTTGTAAATGTTGCGATACAAGTGCAATGGCAATTAATGAAACACCAATGCCCAAGCCACCTACAACGGGGATTGGTTTGCGATGTACTTTTCTGAAATTGGGTTTATCAACCAATCCCAATTTGCGACTGTATTTAACGCAAAGTTTAAAAATGAAGTGGCTTGCAAACGTTGAAAAAGCAAGCAATAATAAAGTGGAAATAAAGAAATTGTTTTGCATGGTAGAGTTTTTTATGATTTTTTCGAGTATGGTTTTAAGCCTTTTCGTAAAATAATTTTGCTTGTGTTAAATGCGCCAAATCCATATTCAGCAAAGGATTGATGTCGGCTTTAAAATTCTTAAATGGATTTACTTCGGATTTAGATTTTTTCAAACTCA
This sequence comes from uncultured bacterium, assembly GCA_903871715.1. GTDB lineage: Bacteria > Bacteroidota > Bacteroidia > Chitinophagales > CAIODY01 > CAIODY01. The sequence continues at coordinate 3,485 of CAIQHW010000346.1, read as the reverse complement.
CTTTCTGAATTAAGTAGAAATATTTGTTGGCAATCACTTTCCAGGTGTATCTGCGCTTGGCAATTTCCATCATTTTATATCCAATGGAAATAAATTCGGGCATGTGATGGGTGTGAATAATATGCACCAAATCATCAGCCGATTTAAAATACAAAGCAGCGTTTTCGGTGGTTGATTTATTATAGTTTACATGAAAAGCAATAATGGGCAAACCCAAGTACATGGCTTCTACCAGCGATGGATTGGTGCCTCCGGCGCTGTGTCCATGAATATAAATGGTGCAATTGCCTCTCAACAAATCCAACTCGTGTTGGTCGTAAATAGGGTCGAGCATAAAAATATTTTGGTGCTGCTGATATTGCGTTCGCAAATTTTTTCCATAGTCATTCACATGCCAATTGCCCACCATCACCAATTTGTGCGCAGGCAATTTTGAAAATGCTTTTAACACCGTGTGAATATTATTTTCGGGTTCGATGCGGCACACTTTAAAAGCATAGCTGCCATTCAAAAACTCATATTTTATGCGGTCTTCATCCGTTGGTTGAACACGTTGTGTATGGTCGGCACCATACTCAATAATGTTGCTCAAAGTTTTATAACGCATGGCGGTATAATCTTGAATAGACTCATTGTCGGCAATATCGGCATGCGAAAATTTTACAGCCAACCACTCCGAAGCCCACAAAAACCAACGCATCCACTTGTTCCATTTGTGGCGTTTCCATTCGATACCATCCACCGACACAATTATTTTTTTGTTGGTAAATAATTTTACAAACGGAAATAAAAATCCGCCAGCCACACCCAACACTAATAATACATCAGCTGTGAAAGCCGCATGGATAATGCTTACGGAGTCGTAAATCAAACTTTGAATACCATTGGCATTAAAAGGCAACCAAATTAATTTTGCGCCTTTGTAATTTTTTTTTCGCTCTCCGTTTTTATATTTTTTAGTTGAGCAATACACCGAAACATCCAGTTCGGCATTTAATTCTTCAGCCAAATGTTCGGCTAAAGTTTCAAAACCACCATAGTTTGCAGGGATACCCACTGTGCCAATGATGGCTAATTTTTTCTTTTGCATAAAAAACTTGTTTTTAGTTGAAGGGCTTTAAACGCAAATTGTGCCAAAACAGTAAATGCAGCAAAATCAGGGCTTTCAGCGACTTACCAATTTTTTTTTTTCCAAACAGCGGAAAAATATTTTTAAACATGGAACAATAAAAAAGGTCAACTCCGTAATAAAACGTAAAATCTAAACATCAAAATCAATAGTGGAAAACGAATGCGTTTTTTTGCAAAAGCAATAAATGAAAAGGATATTTTCGTTGGTATTTATATGCACACCCTAAAATTTTATTTTTTCATCCCATAAAAATGCGCTAATTTTATGCATCCTAATTTAAACCTAAAAAATATGAACCATGAAAAAATTTGCCACCATCCTCGTTTTGCTACTCTTTAGTTATTTTAAAACAAATGCGCAAATTACTTTAGTGATTACTAAAGACACCACTATTTGTTTACATCAATCAATTCAATTGCACGGACAAATTGTAAATGCACCGACCACCTCTATCAATTACAATATATTGTCTGTCCCTTATGAACACGACTCATTTACTTCCACTACAACTTTTAATTTATTAGACGACGACCAAACAGCTCCCATTCCATTGCCCTTTCGCTTTTGTTTTTATGGAAATATTTATACCCATTTTATTATTGCTTCTAATGGTTGGGTGGGCTTTAGTAACGGGCAACCCAACAGTTGGTTTGGTGCTACAGTGCCAAACAATTCGGGCAATATGCCCATGAATTGTATCATGGCACCATTTCAAGATTTGAATCCACATGCTGGGGGAACAGTAGGGTATTCGATTTATGGCAAAGTGCCGTATCGCCGATTGGTAGTGAATTACAACCAAGTGCCCTTGTATAATTACAATTCGCAAACCAATTGTGGTGTTACTTTTACAGGGCAAATTAGACTGTTTGAAACCACCAATATTATTGAAACCCAAATTGAAAGCAAGCCTATTTGTTCAGCTTGGAATAGTGGCGCAGCCACACATGCCTTGCATGATTCAATAGGCAACAGAGCGGTAATAGTAAACGGTAGAAATTTTAGCACATGGTCTGCATCGAACGAAGGTTATGCTTTTGTGCCAGCAGGTGTAAGCACTGAAATTATCAATTGGTATAGCAACGGAACTTTAATTGGAAATGGGAATTCTATTTCTGTTACGCCTTCGCAAACCAGCACCTATGCTGCTATTGGCTACTTTGGTTGTGGCACTACAGCAAAAGATACCAATTCGGTAACCATCACCGTTTCTAATTTACAATTTGCCAATCCTCCTATTAAAATTTCACCCATTAGCTGCGCTGGTAGAAGTGATGGTGCGTTGCAAGTCAATGCCACAGGTGGTTTGGGGGGGTTAAAATATTTGTGGAACACCATACCAATTCAAAACACAGCTTCCATTTTTTCATTGTCTACAGGAAATTATGCTGTGGTTGTTAAAGATACAGTTGGTTGTTTAATTCAAAATACAACCGTATTAAATACACCGCCAATATTAAGTGTGCAAACACAGAATGTAAATTTTCCAACTTGTTCTTATACAAAAGATGGATGGATAAATTTAGCAACAAACGGCGGAACACAGCCCTATCAATATGTTTGGAGCAATGGAAATACTTCTTCTCAAATCAATCACTTGAGTAATGGCAATTATTCGGTAAAGGTATCTGATGCACATCAATGTACAGATTCATTAAGTGTGCAAATGATAACGCCTGCATTTGGTGTAAATTTAGGACCTGATAGAAGTATTGGCCCCACTGAATATGCACCTTTAAGAGCTGATGTAAATATGGCAGGGTTTTACACTTATCAATGGTTGCCCAATTATCAACTTAACAATTGCAATCAGCCCTTGGTGATGGCCAATCCGCATCACACCGTTAACTACAAAGTAATTGTAACAAATAACAATGGTTGCACTGCTGAAGATAGTGTAACTGTAAAAGTAAAATTCGACAATAATTTGGTGCTGATAAATGCTTTTTCGCCCAATGGTGATGGGCAAAATGATGAATTTAGTTTGCGAAAATATGCCGATATTTTTCACCTAAAACAAATGGATATTTATAATCGATGGGGGATAAAAGTTTTTAGTAGCAATGATATTAATGCTGGTTGGGATGGTACTTTCAACGGCAAGGCATTAGATATTGATACGTATATTTTTCAAGCAGCTATTTTGGATTATGATGGACAAGAGCATTTGCTAAAAGGCAATGTAAGTTTGATAAGATAATTTTTCAAAAAGAAAATTATCTTATTTTCCTTAAAATGAAATATTGTCAAGAACTTTTTAAAACGGGTGTTTATTTCCTTTTTTCCTTTTGATTTTCACTATTCATCTATTACCTTTGCGCCTCAAAATTTTAAAAATATAATTATCAAATGG
>CAIQHW010000345.1 GCA_903871715.1 uncultured bacterium | reverse complement strand
ATGATGATGAAAAAGTTTTTGATGACATTGCTATTATTCGCAGTGTAACTTCTACGCCGATTGACTTGCACATTATTTCTTCCACACCCGAAAAATATTTTGAGCAAATTGAAAAATATAAAATTGAAACGGTGGCTTTTCAATTTGAAAATTTTACACAAAAAATTTCATTTCCTACATTCTCAAAAACACAAATTGGGCTGGCAATAGTTGCTGATACTGCAATTACGGCTTTTGATAATTATGCCGATGTGTGCCAGTTTATTTTGTTGATGACAACAACACCAGGTAAAAGTGGCGGTGCATTTAACACTAACACTTTTAAAAAAATTAGGCAATTCAAAAAAATATTTCCTACCAAAAAAATTCATGTAGATGGTGGAGTAAACAATGAAGTGTCGTTTATACTTCGCGATTTAGGTGTATTTGCAAGTGTTTCGGGTTCATATTTGATTCAACATAAAAACATGGGCTCGGCTTTGTTGAAATTAAAAAGTGAAATTTCATCGTCCAATTTTCGACTAAAAGATTTTATGTTGGAAGCCAACGAACTGCCCATTTTAGAAATTGAAAATGCTTCGTTTGAACAAGCGGTGCAAACCATGGAAGATTATAAAATGGGTGTTGTTTTTTTTAAAAATAAAAATAACCAAATGGCAGGAATTAGCAGCAATGCTGATTTGCGAAGAGGAATTTTAAAACAGTTGTATCATTTAGAAAAAATTTCATTGCACGATATTATCAATTCAAAGCCCATTACGATAAACGAAAATGAAACTATTTCGCAAATGTTGATGATGATAAAATCGTTGCCATTTGCTATTTTATTTTTGCCAGTAGTGAATGATAAAAATGAAATATCAGGTGCCATTACTTTCAACAATTTAATAAAAGGCGAAGCATGATTAAAAATGAAAAAATAAAATTGTTAGTATTGGATGTAGATGGAACGCTTACTGATGGCGGTGTTTACCTTTCTGAAAAAGGTGATGAAATGAAAAAATTTAACACCAAAGATGGTTTGGCGATTAGATATTTAACGAAACAAAATTTTCAAGTAGGCATTATTTCTGCCAGCCTTAGCCAACAAATTATTTTGAACAGAGCAAAAATGTTGGGTGTGCAGCATGTTTACATTGGTGAAAAAAACAAACTGCAAGTATTGCAAGAATGGATGCAAAAAATGAAACTTAATTTTTCAGAAATTGCTTACGTGGGCGATGATGTAAACGATTTTGAAGTAATGCAAAACGTTGGGTTATCGGCATGCCCAGCCGATGCTATAGATAAAATAAAATCTATTGCCCATCATATTTTAGTGCGCAAAGGCGGTGATGCATGTGTAAGAGAATTTATTGAAAGGTTTATTACCGAAATTAACTAAATAAAGATTTAAACTTTGGTAACTACATATCATTTAAGACCAGTTATTTACTAATTACTCTTTTACCACTTTGCCTCTCTACGATTGCCTTTTTGTTATGATAGCGCCACAAATAAAGGCTGCAAAAAGAATTGTTTTTTTTATGGTGTAATAAATTTAGTAATATCAATCTACACCACCCATTTCACTTATCAAAAAATATTTTTAGCGGTGGTTTTTATATTTCGTTTTAGGATGGGAGCAAAGGGCAAAAAAATTGTAGCAATTCTTTTTATAATGGAGATGCCATGGCTAATTTATAGGCTACTCATTCCTATAAGTTCAACGAACTTATAAGGCATAAAAAATCCACCACCATTTAAGGCAGTGGATTTTTTACTGATTACTGATAACCGACTACTGATAACTTTTTTATGATATATTACCCCCAAACAAGTTGCTCCATGGTCCTTGTTGGTCTTTGCTATTTACCCAGCAAGCAAAACCATAAAAGGTTTTTCCTCGGTTAATAGTGTCAAATTGCACCACCGATTTGGTTTTGCCACTGTATTGGCTATTGTTGCAAAAATCGGGGCTGGCAGGTGGGGTAGCAGCAATTGCCCACACCATTTTTACTTTGGCTACACCATCGGGTTTGCCACGTTTGCTGCTGCCATCTTCGCCGGGTTGTTGGCGGCAATTAAAAATAGTACTACTACCCGTTTGTTGTTCAATAGTTACCACTGGCGTAGTATTGGGCACAGCCACTGGTGTTCGAGTAGTTTTGTGGGGTTTTACACCACATTGCAGTTTGTTATCATCAGTCATGTTGGGGTTGTTTTGAATCTGACTTTTAATAAACAAACGCATTTGTTTCATGTAAGCTGCCTTTGCCAAATCGCGGGCTTTGCGCTGCACTGCTGTAGCATTGCCCTTAATTTTACACGGACCATAAGCCGCCGCCCATTTAGCTTGTAAAGGAGGTAGCAAACCCAATTGGGTAGCATCAATTACCCAAGCCACTTTGTTGGTGGTAGCTTGTTTTACCATGTTGTCTTGAAATGCATCAAACCCT